>CALCXL010000520.1 GCA_937907595.1 uncultured Pseudomonadota bacterium | reverse complement strand
GTAGGGCGTGTAGCGGTCGTGCGACACCTCGAACGCGCCGTACTTGCGCATGTACGCCAGCGGGCTCAGCCCCTCCGCCGCCGCGACCTCGGGCAGCCCGGGCACCGCGTGCTCGAACATCCAGCCGAAGTACTCGTCCATGGACACGGGCTCGCCCGGCCGCACCGGGCTCCCGAAGTACTCGCGGATGCCCAGGGCGCCGTCGGGGTCCAGCTTCCAGGACAGGTCGATCCAGAACTCGGCCTCCTCCCAGACCTCGCCGGGGTTGGCCTGCCAGGTCCGCGTGATCTCCTGCCCCGCCCGCTCCATCGCCACCCGCCGCACCGGCTGCCGGAACGCGATCCACTGCCCGGCGTGCGTCTCCTGGGACATCAGGTCGTGCCGCTCACCCGCGTGGCCGAAGGGCAGGACGTAGTCGGCGAACCACGCGCTCTCGTTCCAGGTGGGCGTCATGGCGACGTGGAACTTCATCTTGCGCTCGTCGCGCAGCGCCTCCAGCCACATGAAGCCGTCGGGGTTGATCCACAGCGGGTTGTAGACCCGGGTGAAGTACACATCGACCTCGCCCCGGCCCTCCTGCAGGAAGTGGGGCAGCAGGAACGACATCTCGTAGAAGGCGAAGGGCCACTCCAGCGGCATGTGCAGGTCGTTCCACGCCGTGAAGGGCGGGGGCTGCCGGTAGGCGCGCGGCACGAACTTGTTCCAGGAGTTCAGGGACGTGCCCCCCTCGGTGCCCACCGAGCCGGTCAGCACGTTGAGGAAGAAGAGGCTGCGTGCGACCTGCCAGCCGCCGCGGTTCCCCATCGACGCCGCCCGCCAGTTGTGCGCCGCCACTCGATCGCCGGCGCGCGCCACGTACTCCGCCGTCTCCCGGATGCGCTCCTCGGGTACCTGGGACTCGGCCGCGGCCCGCTCGAAGGTGAACTCGCGGTACAGCGACTGCAGGACCTCCACGAAGGTCTCCCAGCGCCAGCCCTCGCTGCGGTCGGCGTGCTGCACCAGCGCCAGCGTGGCGGCGTCGGTCAGGAAGCCTTCTGCGGCGTCCAGAAAGCCGGTCCAGTCCACCCAGCGCTTCACGAAGTCCTGGTTCCAGCGCCCGCTCTGCAGCAGGTAGTTGGCGATGGACAGCAGGATGCTGGTCTCGCTGCCGGGCCACGAGGGCAGCCACACGTCGCTCTTGGCGGCGGTGTTGGAGAGGCGCGGGTCGAAGGTGATGATCTTCGCGCCCTTCTTCTGGGCCTCGATGATCCGCTGGGCGTGGGGGTTGAAGTAGTGGCCCGACTCCAGGTGCGCGCTGATCAGCAGGATGCAGCGGGCGTTGGCGAAGTCCGGGCTGGGCCGGTCCGCGCCGGACCAGAAGTGGTAGCCGGCGCGGGACGCGGCGCTGCAGATGTTGGTGTGGCTGTTGTGCCCGTCCACGCCCCAGGCGGTGATGGCGCGGTTGGTGAAGTGGTCCTCTCCGGGCCGGCCCACGTGGTACATGATCCCGTCGCGCCGCCGCGCCCGGCTCTCCCGCATGCGCTCGGCGATGTCGTCCATCGCATCGTCCCAGGACACGCGCTTCCACTTGCCCTCGCCGCGCTCGCCCACCCGCTTGAGGGGGTAGAGGATGCGCTCGGGATCGTAGATCTGGTTGTGGGTGGCGGGGCCCTTCGCGCAGTTCCGGCCGCGGCTCCCCGGATGCGCCGGGTTGCCCTCGAACTTGCGGATCGCGAACGTCTCCTTGTCGACGTAGGCCAGCAGCCCGCACGCGCTCTCGCAGTTGAAGCAGACCGTCGGCACCAGCGTGTAGCGCCGCGCGACCTTCTGGGGCCAGGCCTTGCTGTCCCACTCCACCCAGTCGTCCCAGCGCTCGGGCGGCGGGTACTGGGACATGCGCCCGTCGGCGTGCTCCACCGTGGTGAGCGTCACCGGCTCGGCGTCCACGTCGGAGTACTCGGGCGGGGCCATGCGGCCGTCCCGGATCGGCGCGGGGGTGGAGCGCAGGCCGGCGCCCAGGTCGCCCAGGCGGCGGGCGATGCGCATCAGGAAGGAGTCGGTCTGGTCGAAGTCGGACATCGTCGGCCCCCTACGAGTTCGGCACGTCTTGGGGCGCCATGACGAAGGCGTACTCGAAGGCGTAGAGGCCTGCGATCGCCGCCAGCGCGGCCACCGGGCCCAGGCCCGGCACGATGAAGAGCACCATCGGGACCACGTGGCCCACCCCGATGGAGCCGATCCAGAAGTGCTTGCGGTAGCGCCCGTGGGTGATGTCGTGGGCCGCGCGCGCCGCCACCTCGGAGGCGTGGGGCATGGCGAACTCGCCGAGCAGCGTCACGAAGAGATCCGTCAGCAGGGCCGCCGCGAAGAGCCACTGCACCCCCGCCGCCAGCTCCTGCGGCAGGTCGACCACGGCGCCCACGAGCATCAGGCCCGCGGCCCCCATCATCAGCGCCTGGATCAGGAGGTGGGGCGGCAGCAGCGGCGACTGCCAGAGGTCCCGCCCCTCCGCCTGTCCGAAGAGGAACGCGGTGTAGATGGCGGCGCCCACGGCCAGGGGGATGGTCAACGCCAGCAGGGGCCCGCGCAGCGCGGTCCAGCCCAGGTACTCCGCCGCCACCCACGCGGTGGTCGTGGCGGAGAGGCCGATGAGGAACACGGCGCCCCGGGCCAGCCAGGAGTCCCAGTTGGGGCGCGCCAGGATGTAGAGGAAGCGCTCGGGCTTCTCCAGATCCGCCACCAGCAGGGCGGTCGTGGCCGCCATCATCACCAGCGAGAAGATGCCGCCGGCCAGGGCCGTGGCGCGGTCGAAGGGAACCAGGCCCGTCACCCAGGCCACGGCCAGGATCAGGGCGACGCCGCTGCCCAGGCCCTTGGTGACCAGGTACGCCGGCACCGGCCAGTGCCAGGGGACCCGGTGCTGTGCGTTGTAGCCCACCTGCACCATGTGCTCGGCGCGGCGGCCGCCGATCTGGATGGGCCCGGCCTCGGGCAGCCCCTGGACGGTGGGGTGGCGCGCGGGCGGTTGGGGGGCCTCGCCGGGGTGCAGCGACAGCACGTCGGTCGCGGCGAAGGTGGTGGGGGTGCGCGGCGTGGCCGTGGGGTGCAGGTTCACAATGCTGCCCTCCACGTAGAAGAGCTTGGGGGAGGTGCCCTGCTCCGGCTTGCGCACCGTCACCTTCGAGCGCGCCAGCACCTGGGCGATCTCGCTGGTCGGGTCGTTCAGGTCCCCGGCGAGGATGGCGTGCTCGGGGCAGACCACCACGCAGGCCGGCTCCAGGCCGATGTCCGTGCGGTGGCTGCAGAAGTGGCACTTCGACGCGGTGCCCAGGTTCGGGTCGATGTGGATGGCGTCGTAGGGGCAGGCCTGGATGCAGGCCTTGCAGCCGATGCAGGCCGATGAGTCGAACTCCACGATGCCGTCGTCGCGCTTGTACATGGCCGACGTGGGGCAGATGCGCACGCAGGGCGGGTTCTGGCAGTGGTTGCAGCGCGTGACCTGGAAGTGCCGCTGCGTGTCCGGGTAGGCGCCCGTCTCCGTCGTCTTGACCCAGGTGCGGTAGACGCCCAGGGGGACCTCGTTCTCGCTCTTGCAGGCGGTCGAACAGGCGTGGCAGCCGATGCAGGCCCCCTGGTCGATCACGAAGCCGTAGTTGACGTCCGCCGGCGCCGACGGGGTCGGGACGCCGGGGTCCAGGTGCTTGCTGCTCACGATGCTCGCTCCGCTCTGCGTGTCGTCCAGGCATCCCACTGACGGAACAGCCACATGCCGACGATCATCGACGGCAGGAAGAGAAGGGCCGAGTCCGCGCCGCCGCCCACGGCAACGATCGCGGGTCCGGGGCAGAAGCCGGCCAGGGCCCAGCCGACCCCGAAGAGGGCCGCCCCCCCCAGCAGCCGCGGCGACAGGTCCTGCCGGCTGGGCACCTGGAAGCGGCGGGCCAGCAGGGGGCGCTCGCGCCGCTGGATCAATGGCCAGGCCACGGCGTAGACCGCCAGCGCGCCGCCCATCACGAAGGCCAGCGAGGGGTCCCAGGCGCCGGTGACGTCCAGGAAGCCGATGACCTTGGCCGTCTGCGTCATCCCGCCCAGCACCAGCCCCACCCCGAAGAGCAGCCCGCAGGCGAACATCGCCACCGAGCGCTTCACAGCACGCCCCCGAAGAACTGGGTGACCACGGTGGCGGTCAGGGCCCCCGTCGCCATGAAGGTCAGCGTGGCGACGATCGATCGGCGGCTCATCCGGCTGATCCCGCAGACCCCGTGCCCGCTCGTGCAGCCCGAGCCCAAGCGCGTGCCGAAGCCCACCAGCAGGCCCGCCGCGACGATCGCGAGGGGCGAGCGCGTCACCTCCGCCGCGAAGCCCTGCGGCCAGACGATGACCATGACGGCCCCGCCCACCAACAGCCCCACCACGAACCACAGCCGCCAGCCCACCTCGCCGGGCCGGGGCCCGAGCAGGCCGGCCAGGATGCCGCTGATGCCGGCGATTCGGCCCTGGAAGAGCATGACCAGCGCCGCGGACAGCCCGATCATGAGGCCCCCGAGGGTGGACGAGATGGGGGTGAAGTTCTCCAAGCATCCTCTCAATCGGCGGCGGGGACCGCGTCGACCTGAACGGGCCGGCCTTCGTCGTTCCAGAGCATCATGCCGCCCGCCATGGACGCGACGTACTGGAAGCCCATCGATTCCAGGAGCGCGGCGCCGGAGCCCGAGCGTCCCCCCGAGCGGCAGATCGTGACGATGGGCTGCGCGCGGTCCCACTGCCCGGCCGGGCCGGCGAGCGTCTTCAGCGGCACCAGCTCCGCGCCGTCGATGTGCCCCTCGGCGCCGTGGTACTCCCCGGCCTCCCGCACGTCGATCAGCCGGAAGGAGCCCCGCCGATCGGCCACCCAGGACGTGTTGACCTCGGGGATGCCCTCGCGGCTGCGCACCACGCTCCAGCCCACCGACGGCTCCAGGCGCGGCACCTCCAGGGGCAGACCGCAGCGCTGGTTGGCGGGCACGGCCTCCGCGATCTTGGCCGGGGGGGCCAGCTTGAGCTCCCCCATGATCTTGGAGAACTCCTCCACGCTGCGCCCGCCGCCCAGGCGCGGGTTGTGGGCCCGCTCTTCCCCCACCGTGCTGACGGTGCGGCCGTTGTAGTCGTGGCCCGGGTACACCTTGGTGCTGTCGGGCAGGCTGAAGATCTTGCCGTGGATGGAGGCGTAGAGCGTGGACGCGTCCCCCTGCTGGAAGTCCGTGCGGCCGCAGCCGCGGATGAGCATGGCGTCGCCGGTGAAGACGGCGCCCAGGTCCGGCACGTGGAAGCTCATGCAGCCGTCCGTGTGCCCCGGAGTGGCCAGGCAGCTCACCAGGTGCCGCCCGAATCGGAGCTGCTGGCCGTCCTCAGCCGCCACGTCCACGCAGGGCGCGCCGCCCCGGGCGCTGAGCACGCTCTGGCTGCCGAGCTTCTGGCGCAGCAGGCCCGAGCCGGTGACGTGGTCGGCGTGCACGTGGGTCTCGAACGTGTAGCGCAGCGTCAGGCCCAGCTCGGTCAGCAGGGTCAGGTCGCGGTCCACGTGCTCGCGCACCGGGTCGATGAGCACCGCCTCCTTCGTCGCCTCGTCGGCGAGCAGGTAGGTGTAGGTGCAGGATTCTCGATCGAAGAGCTGTCGAAACAACACGGTGCTTCCTCCTGTCGCCGGCCTGTTTGCGGCCGCTGCCCCCGAAGGGAAAGCACGGTCCGTGCCAGCGGGTGGTCTGGGTGAGATCGGGCTGCGGTCCCGCGTTGCGACGTCGCGGCTGCTCCCCGTTGGCCTGCGGATCGTGCAGGAGGTTGCTTGACGTCGCGACGTGTTGAAACGTCCGGCGAGCAGCGGCGCAGGCCTGCTCTACTACGTTTCGACGAGAAAGATCAGGGTCTGCGCGGATCACCTCGCGCACCGGACCCACAGATGTTGCAGAATGTCGCAACGTGAAGAAACAGGTCTCCCCGATCCCCCGCGTCTTCCACGGCATCGTATCGGTGGCGCCGGAGATGTTCGATCTGTTCGAGCTCATCCGCCGGGTCGCGCGCACCGACGCGACGATCCTGGTCAGGGGGGAGACGGGCACCGGCAAGGAGCTGGTGGGGCGGGCGATCCACGAGCTCAGCACCCGCGCCGCGGGCCCCTATCGCACGGTGAACTGCGCCACGCTCAGCCCCGAGCTGCTGGCCTCGGAGCTGTTCGGCCACGTCAAGGGCGCGTTCACGGGGGCGATCAAGGACCGGCAGGGGCTGTTCACCCTGGCCGATCGCGGCACGCTGTTCCTGGACGAGATCTCGGAGATCCCCCTGGACATCCAGGCGCGGCTGCTCCGCATCCTGCAGGAGCAGACCTTCACGCCCCTGGGTGGCACGGTGTCCGAGAAGGTCGACGTGCGCGTGGTCTCCGCCACCCACCGCTCCCTGCGCCGGGAGGTGGAGGCCGGTCGCTTTCGCGAGGACCTCATGTACCGGGTGCGCGTCGTGCCGCTGTTCCTGCCCCCCTTGCGCGAGCGCACCGGCGACGTGCCGGCGCTGACCCACCACTTCGTGTCCCTGTTCAACGACCGCGGCTTCCGGGCCATCGACGGCCTGACCCCGAACGCCTGGGACGCCCTGCTGTCGCACCGCTGGCCGGGCAACGTGCGGGAGCTCCGCAACGTCATCGAGTACGCGTTCGCGGTGGGGGAGGGGCCCCGGATCCACCTGTCGCACCTGCCTCCGGAGCTGCGCGGGGAGGATCCGCCCGAAGGGCCGGGCCGGGAGAAGTCGATGGCGGAGATGGAGCGCGATCGCATCGTGCAGGCCCTGCGGCGCACGGCCGGCCGCAAGTCGGACGCCGCGTCGCTGCTCGGCATGAGCCGATCGACCCTCTGGCGCAAGATGCGCGAGCACGGCCTGACCGGCTGATCAGGGCCCGCTCGGCTCCTCTTCGCCGCCGACCTCGTCGGGGTCGCCGCCCTCACCGCCCACCTCCGGCGGGTCGTCCTCGCCCTCGCCAACCGGCTCGCCGCCCTCGTCGTCCCCGCCGAGCTGAGGGGCGGTGGGGTCCTCGACCTCCGCCCCCCAGACCACCGACACGCGGTCCACCACCGTGGCCGCTCCTGCCGCCGGGCCCACGATGTAGGGAGGGCCCGCGAGGAAGGTGCCCAGGTCAGGCAGCCAGCTGTCGGCGGGCACCGGCCGCGGCGAGGGCGCGACGACCAGCAGGTACTCCGCGGCCCCATCGTCCTCGCCGTTGAAGCCCAGCTGCCGCTCCTCCTCCTGCATGTAGGGGGGCTGCGGCACCAGATGCTCGACGCCGACGGGGCGCATCCACACCAGGCCCGTCGAGGGGTACAGGGCGCTGACCCCGCGGTCGTTGCGCTGCAGCAGGTGCAGGTAGTAGCCCTCCTGCACTTCGACCACGAAGCGGATCAGGGCGCCGCGGTCCAGCACCTCACCCTCCTGCACCGCGCGGACGGGGGCGCCGGTCTCGTCGACCAGCTCCAGGGCCAGATCGCCGCGCGGCTGGGGCTGCGGATCCGTCGCGGCCTGCCCCAGGGAGCAGCCGGCCAGCAGGATCAGGAGGGGGAGGGGGGACACGTTCGCGGGCCGCAGCCCCTACTTGGGGGCGTCGCCGAGGGTCGCGAGGTCGAAGTCGGTGACGTAGACGATGCGGAAGCGCCGGTCTGCGGGGCGATCCATGTCCAGGGCCACCCAGACCAGGCGGGCCAT
This sequence comes from uncultured Pseudomonadota bacterium, assembly GCA_937907595.1. Taxonomy (GTDB): domain Bacteria; phylum Myxococcota_A; class UBA796; order UBA9615; family UBA9615; genus CALCXL01. The sequence continues at coordinate 2,765 of CALCXL010000520.1, read as the reverse complement.
GCCGCCCACCTCCACCATCTGGGGGTCCATGTTGTCCGTCGTGTCCACCAGCGCCCGGGGCTCCGCGGAGCCGTCGACGGGCGCGATGACCACGGGGTAGCCCTTCGCCTCGTCGTCGAGCACGGAGACGACGTAGCGGCCCAGGGGATCCCAGGCGTAGCCGGTGCTCTTTTCCGAGCGGCGCACGTTCCGCACCACCGCCTTGGGCAGGGAGTCGCCGGGGCGGTTCACGAACAGGTCCCAGCGCACGCCATCGGGGTCGTCCTTGTTGGACAGGAAGGCGAAGGCGTCGCCCTTGGGCGAGTAGGAGGGCAGGACCTCGTCCGACGTCCCCCAGCGCACCAGGGGCTTGGCCTCGAAGGTCGACAGGTCGAAGACCCAGATGTCCCCCCCGAGCGGGTTGCGCAGCTCGTAGATGAGCTGCTCCTTCTTGGGGTGCCAGCGCGGCACGCGCTCGGACTCCCGGGTGAAGGTGAGCTGCAGGGGCTCCGCGGCGTTCCCGGTGGGCGCGACCCAGAGGTCGGTCTGCGTTCCGTCCTCCGACTCCGACACCGCCACCACCTGGCCACCGTCGCCGGAGATGGCCGGCTGGTTCTGGGCGCCGCTGCCGGTGAAGCGGACGTTCATGGTCTCCAGCAGCACCTCCTCGCCCTTGGTCTTGTGCAGCACCACCATGGCGTTGTGGTCGCCGTTGCCCGTCCACTCGAAGCCCACCAGGTCTGTGAAGGAGGCGGTGCCCTCGCCCTCGTCGAAGGAGGGGTGCTGGTTGGGCCAGATGGTGCGGAACATCCCGTCGCCCTCCAGGGGGCGCGCGTAGAAGGCCGTCTTGAAGGTGCCCTTCTTCTCCTCGCGGACGCCGTAGGCCACCCAGGCACCGTCCTGGCGGATGCGGGGCCCGAAGGCGTGGCCGTCGTGCAGGCCCGCGGCGACCTTCTTGAAGCGAGGATCGGTGCTGTGGGTCGGGTCCCCCGGCGCGGGGGCGTCCGTCAGGAAGTCCAGGTCGTCGCCCGACGCGGCGGGCGTGGGTGCGCCCAGGAGGGAGACCCCCAGGAGCCCCGCCACAAAGAGCGGGCCGGTGCGTAGGAGCACGCGGTTCACAGTGTTCTCCCCGGCGGCGCGACCGTCTCCCCCGTGAGGCGGGTCGCCGACCTGTCGGGCCGCAGGATAGCCCGTTCCCGTGGCGGGAAAAGGACGACGGTCAAGATCGGCACAGGCTCCATCCAGACCATCGATCGGCCTCCGATCCCAAGGACCGCGCCCAAGGAGGATCCGGGTCAACGGGGGCGGGGACTTGCTGGATCCCCGGTCGGTCGCCCCCGCGCTTCCGATCGGGCTAAGTTGCGCCATGGCGATCGAGCTGGAACTGGCGGTGATCCGTGGACGCGAGTACCTCGCGCGCGCGGTGTTTCGTCCGGACGCCGACGTCAGCCTGGGCTCCGCCCCCCGGGCCACCGTCCGCCTGGCCGAGGCGGAGCTGCCCGAGCACCAGGACCTGCTCCGCTTGACGGGGGGAGGCGCCCTGCTGCGGTTCGAGCGCTCCACGCGGGTGGAGATGCAGGTGGGCGCGGAGCTTCAGGACACCGCGAAGCTCGTGGCCAGCGGGCGGGCGCGGGAGACGGCCGAGGGCTGGGAGGCGCAGCTGCCGCCCGGAAGCCGGGGCGTGATGCACTTCGGAGGCCTGCGGGTGCTGCTCAAGCTGCAGCCCGCGCGCGACGTCACCGTCTGGAGCGCGGCCCAGGACGGCGGCGCCGCCTGCGGTGGCTGCGGGGCGCCCCTTCCCTGGGCGGTGGCCGGGCCAGGAGCCCTGACCCCCTGCCGGGTCTGCGGGGACCTCAACCGGGTGGAGGATCGCTCCGCTCAGTTTGAAGTGGGCGCCACGGCCGTGGTCGCCGCCATGCCCATCGGCGGCGGCGGCCCCACCACCCGCGCGGTGGCGCCCGAGGCCGCAGCGGCGCCCTCCACGCCCCCGCCCGCCGACCCTACCCCCCTCTACGGCCCCACTCGCCCCATGCCCGTGCAGGTGGCGGCCGCCGTCAGCCGCATCGGCAAGGGCGCGAACCTCCCCACCTTCGACGCGATCCAGGCGAAGAAGGCGACGGACCTCCCGACCTTCGACGCGATCCAGGCGAGGAAGGGCGCGGACCTGCCCACCTTCGACGCGATCCAGGCAAAGAAGGCGACGGACCTGCCGACCTTCGACGCGATCCAGGCGAAGAAGGGCGCGGACCTGCCCACCTTCGACGCGATCGGCGTGCAGCGGGCCGGCGCAGGGGAACGAACGGTGCCGCCCCAGACCCGGGCGCCCCTGGAGGGCGAGGCCACGGCGCCCCCAGGCCCCCTCAAGGGCGCGGACCTGCCCACCTTCGACGCCATCTCCATCATCAAGCGCGAGCAGATCCTGAGCACCCAGGCCGCGATGAGCGTCATGAAGGCGGAGCCGGCCGGGCCCGCCGGCGCGCCGAACCTGGCGTCGTCGTCGAAGGGGCCCCTGCCCCTGGCGGAGCCACACCTGCCCAGCGGGCTGCGCCTCCAGCCCACCGGCGCGGTGCCCGTTGCCAAGAACACCACCGAGGTCGGCGCGCTCTCCCTGCAGGACCCGCATCGCCTGGGCTCCGAGCTCACCCCTTTGGTCGTGCCCCCGGAGGCGTCGCAGGAGGCGATGGAGCTGCTGGAAGCCTGGGAGGCAGACCAGGCTGCGGCCCCCCCCGGACGAGATCCCCGCGTCGATGCAAGGACGGAGATGGGCCACGGCGTCCAGCTGCGGG
>CALCXL010000519.1 GCA_937907595.1 uncultured Pseudomonadota bacterium | reverse complement strand
GGCCCTCGGCGTCGGCGAGCAGGCGCACCGCCTCGCCCTCCCGCCCGGAGTCCAACTCCGCCCGCGCCGCGTCGATCGCGTCCGCCGCCTCGTAGACCTTGTCCAGCGCCGCGTCCCGATCCGCCGCGACCAGGGGCGTGGACCACAGCAGCGCCGCGAGCACGAGCCAGCCGGCCCGCCTCATCGAGTGATCTCCAGGACGTAGTCCTCGCAGAACAGCCCCGGGCTGGTGCGGACCACGCGCAGGAGCACCGTCTCCGGCCAGTCCTTGACGTTGCTCGTGAACCCCAGGGGATCGCTGACGTCGTCGGCCTGGGACCACTCGTCGATGTCCACGGAGACGTCGCCCGTGTCCCCGCAGCCGAAGGGCACGCCGCTGCAGTCCGGCTGCAGGTCCATGCGGTAGCTGGAGGAGGGGTTGACGACCAGGGCGATGGACGGGACGCCGCCGCCCGGCCGGCCGGTGGCGGGGAACGTCACGCGGAACCAGTCCTCCAGCGAGGGGTCCGGCAGGCGGCCGGTGTGCTGGAAGCTGTCCCCGACCTGCACGGGCCCCAGGTCGAAGGCGTCGGCGCACAGGGCCCCGCCCTCGTCGTCGTCGCACTCGCAGCCGTTGTCGTAGTCCGCGTCGAAGGCCCAGAAGCCGTCTTCGCAGGAGATGAGCTCGCAGGCGGACGGCGTGCCGGCCACGCAGACCGTCTCCGCCACGCCGAAGCCCAGGGGGCACAGCTCGTCGTGGTCGGCGTTGTCCACCTGGCCGTCGCAGTCGTCGTCGATGTCGTTGCAGAGCTCGGGCGCGTCGGCGGCCGTGCTGGCGGTCGCGTCGTCGCAGTCGCCCTCGCAGGGCGTCATGCCGTCGACGTCCAGGTCCTGCTCGATGAGCGGAAGCACCCCATCGCAGTCATCGTCCAGGCGGTCGCAGATCTCCGGGGCGCCTGGGAAGACCTGGGGCAGGACGTCGTTGCAGTCGGTCTGGTGCAGGGAGCGCCCGGGCGCGGCCTCGCAGGCCCAAACCACGTCCAGCGCGGTGCCGAAGCCGTCCCCGTCGGCGTCGGGCCAGGTGGCCAGGAGCACGCCCTCGTCCACGCCGCCGTCGCAGTCGTTGTCCAGGCCGTCGCAGTCCTCGGGCCGGCCGGGGTGCACGTCGGCGTTGTCGTCGTCGCAGTCGTTCTGGGTGGCCGCGGTGCCGGGCGGGCCCACGCAGGCCAGCACGGTGTCCCCGGGCGCGCCGTAGCCGTCGCCGTCCCCGTCCGGGTACCAGAGCGTCTGCATGCCCTCGTCCACCACGCCGTCGCAGTTGTTGTCCAGACCGTCGCAGATCTCCGGGTTGCCGGGGAAGTTGGCGGGCGCGTCGTCGTCGCAGTCGTCGCAGGTGGGGTGGCCGTCGCCGTCGGAGTCGCCCTCCTGCAGCGCGTCGTAGTTGCTGTAGCCGTCGCAGTCGTCGTCCAGGCCGTTGCAGAGCTCGGAGGCGCCGGGGTGCACCGCGGCGTTGGTGTCGTCGCAGTCGCCTTGCCACGGGCGGTAGCCGTCGCCGTCGCTGTCGACCTCCGCGCAGTCCAGCAGGCCGTTGCCGTCGCTGTCCACGAAGCCCTCGTCCACGGCGCCGTCGCAGTTGTTGTCCAGCAGATCGCAGAGCTCGGGGGCGTCGGGGAACACGCGGCGGTTGGTGTCGTCGCAGTCGCCCTGGCAGGGGGACAGGCCGTCGCCGTCCCGGTCCAACTCGTCCGCCGGAACGCCGTCCAGGCAGTCGTCGTCGACCCCGTTGCACTCTTCGGTCGCGCCCGGGTGGATCCCGGCGTTGGCGTCGTCGCAGTCCTCGCCCGCCGGCACGCCGTCGACGTCGAGATCGTCGGCGCAGCCCACGACGAGCAGGGACAGCAGGGACAGGAGGGGGATCAGGCGATGCATCCGCGTTCCGAGGATACCGGAAGGGACGCGCAGATCCCTGGCGGCGATGATTCGACATGAGTAACGTGCGGTGATGCCCACGAAATCATGCACGCGCGCGAGCGCCCTCGCCCTGTCCGTCGCCCTGCTCATGGGCTGCCCGGACCAGACAGGGATCCAGACGGCCCCCAACACGCCGCCGAACATCCAGCTGCTGCTGCCGGAGGCGGATCCCGACGGGAACCCCATCCCCGTGCTGCCGGACACCCAGATCCTGTTCCAGGCCAGCGTCTCGGACGCCGAGGACAGCACGACGTCGCTGGTGATCCACTGGACCGCGGAGCGCATCGACAACATCGAGCCCCCGATCGATCTGGGCGACACCAACCCCGACTCCGACGGCCTGTCCGACAACTGGATCTCCGGGCTGGCCCCGGGGGTCTGGGGCATCGAGGCGATGGTGGAGGACTCCGACGGCGCCACGGACCAGCAGGCGGCGCAGGTGGAGTTCCTGGGCGAGAACCTGGCCCCCGGCTGCACGATCACCCAGCCCGCGGTGGGGGACACCTTCATCGAGGGGGACGTGGTGACCTTGACGGGCACCGTCAACGACGACCGCGGCTTCAACCAGGTCTCCATCGAGTGGTTCTCCAACATCGACGGCCTGCTGGACGTCACCCCGCCCACGTCCTCGGGGCTGTTGACCTTCTCGCGCGGCAACCTCACCGCCGGCGACCACAACGTCACGCTGACGGCCACGGACGACGACGGCGCCGACTGCGAAGCCATCGTCGCCTTCACCGTCACGCCGGACGACCTGCCGCCCAGCGACCCGGTCGTGCGGGTCCTGCCCGACGATCCGGTCACCTTCGACGACCTCACCTGCACCATCTTCCAGGGCTCGGCGGACCCCGACGGGCAGCCGATCACCTACACCTTCGCCTGGTACCGCAACGGCAACCCCACCCTGGTGGTGGGCGACACCGTCACGTCCAACCAGACCGCGGCCCTGGACGAGTGGACCTGCCAGGTGGTGGCCTCGGACGGCACCCTCAACTCCAACGTCGCCTCGGACAGCGTGACCATCGGCAACACCGCGCCGGAGGTGGACGAAGCGGTGCTCGCGCCGGATCCGGCCTTCGAGGATTCGGTCCTCACCTGCGTCGGCATCGGCTGGTTCGACGAGGACGGGGACCCGGAGAACTACGACGTGGAGTGGAGCGTGGGTGGCCTGCCCGTGCCCGTCGCCGCGCTCTCCCTGGACGGCACCTGGTTCAACCGGGACGAGCCCGTCTCCTGCACGCTGACCCCGAACGACGGCGTGGTGACCGGCTCCCCGGTGACCAGCAACACCGTCACCATCCTCAACACGGCTCCCGAGCCCCCGACGATCCTCCTGGATCCGGCCCCCATGGCCACCCAGGACCAGGACCTGAGCTGCAGCCTGGACGCGGTGGCCACGGACGCCGACGGTGACCCGCTGCTGGTGCCCGGCTCCTACGAGGTGACGTGGCTGGTCGACGGCGCGCCGGATCCGACCAGCGACGGCCTCTGGATCATCCCCGAGGTCCGCACCAGCCTGGGCGAGCTCTGGACCTGCCAGGTGCGCGCCAGCGACGGCACCGCCTGGTCCGACTACGCCACCGCGGAGACGGAGATCCTCCCCCTGGAGGGGGACCTGGTGATCACCGAGTTCCTGGCCAACCCCGACAACGTCGCGGACGTGGCCGGCGAGTGGATCGAGCTCTACAACGCGTCCTCCCTGGAGATCGACCTGGAGGGCTTCGAGCTTCACGACGACACCGGCGACTTCCACGTCATCGGCGACTCCCTGCTGCTGCCCCCGGGCACCCGGGTGGTCCTGGCGCGCAACGGGGACTTCGTGAGCAACGGCAGCGTCTTCGCCGCCTACGAGTACAGCAACTTCTCCCTGGGCAACGGCGCCGACTCCATCGTGCTCAGCTTCGGGGCGGTGGAGATCGACCGCGTCGACTACGACATGACCATGTACAGCGGCGGCCTGCCCGGCCACGCCCTGGCCATGGACAGCACGATCAGCCCCCCGGACCCGATCCTCAACGACGACCCCAACAACTGGTGTCTGGCCGGCAACCCCATCGCGGGGCCGGGCACGGACTTCGGCACCCCGGGCGGGGCCAACGACGGCTGCGCCTGCTTCGCGTCGGACGGCGACGGCGACGGCTACGGCGACGACCTGTCCTGCACCTTCGGCGACTGCAACGACGCAGACCCCAGCTTCAACCCCTCGGCCGTGGACGTCTGCGAGAACGGCCTGGACGAGAACTGCGACGGCGTGGACGCCATCTGCGTCTGCTCGACCACCGACGGCGACGGCGACGGCTACGGCGACGGCGCGGCCTGCAACCCCTCGGACTGCAACGACGCGGACCCGAGCATCTTCCCGGGCCAGGTGGAGTCCTGCGACTCCGTGGACGAGAGCTGCAGCGGCGTGGCCGACGACGGCGACCCCGCCGTGATGTGCCCGCCCACCTGGCAGGTCGCCACCACCAACTGCGGGGGCGGAGATTGCAGCATCCTGGGCTGCAACGCCGGCTACTACGACACGGACACCGCCTACGGCAACGGCTGCGAGTGCGCCGACGACACCATCGGCAGCACCTGCGCCACGGCCCTGGACCTGGGCGTGTTCGATGCTGGCGACTCCACGGTCCTCTCGGGACGCCTGCCCTTGGGCACGTCGGTGGACTGGGTCCGCGCCTCGTTCCCGGCCAGCTTCGGCCGCCCGGGCAGCGCCACCGCGCACATGGAGCTCACCGCGCTCCCGGACTCCACGTACAAGTTCGAGGTGCGGCGCTCCTGCGCGGAGGCGCCCACCTGCGCGGCGGCCACGTCCTACGACTTCCTGGACAACCAGAGCACTGGCTACACCATCAACAACACGTCGTGGCCGGAGACCGTCTACGTGCGCATCTTCCGCACCTCGACCACCCCCCAGTGCACCGACTGGGAGCTGACCGTCAGCCGCTGAAGCCCAGCGTCTGATCCAGCAGCGGAGCCTGAATGCCTGATCCCGTCACCGTCCAGCGCGGCGTCGTGAGCCCGATCGCCTGCTACCAGGAGGGCTGGGAGCTCATCAAGGACGAGTACTGGGTGATCTTCGCCTCCTGCGCGATCGGCATGCTCCTGGGCTCCATCGTGCCCATGGGCATCCTGCTGGGGCCGATGATGTGCGGCATCTACCTGGTCATGCTGCGCAAGATGCGGGGCGAGTCCGTGGCCGTGGACCACCTGTTCAAGGGCTTCGAGTGGTTCGGGCCCTCCCTGGTCGCGATGCTGCTGACCCTGGTGGTGGTGATGGTCCTGTTCGTGCCCGTGGGCATCGTGGCGGCCATCGCGGCGGCGATCGGCAACAGCGTGGGCGGCGAGGAGGCCGCGGTGGTGCTGGCCGTGGCGGCGGGTGGGCTCGGGATGTTCCTGGTGATGGGCGCCGGCACGCTCTTCACCTTCGCCTACCCGCTGATGGTGGACCGCGACCTGGAGGCCATGGACGCCCTCAAGGCCAGCGTGTCGGGCGGGCTGGCCAACCTGGGCGGCCTCATCGGCCTCTTCTTCCTCAACGTGGCGCTCAGCCTGGTCGGCACCTGCTTCTTCTTCGTGGGCTCCTACCTGGTGATGCCGCTGTCGTTCGCGGCGCTGGCCGTGGCCTACAAGCGGGTCTACGGCCTGGCCGACGTGCCCGCCTACCGACGGTTGGGCCTGGACTCGGCGGATCCGATCCGCGGCTGAGCGCGGCTGGGTCGGACGGATCCACGCGATCCCGCCGGATCAGCCGCGGGCCAGGGCCTGCAGGCTGGCCAGCAGCGGCCGCACGCTGTCGGGGTCCAGCCCCTCGCCCTGCACCTCCATGCGCGGCTTGCTCGCTCCCGGCGCCAACCGCAGCCGCACCGTCATGGACGTGGGCCCCGCCCAGCGCAGCTCCACGCCGTCGTCCCGGGAGCTCACGCCCGCCAAGGACCAAGCGCCCTGCTGCGGCGCCG
>CALCXL010000518.1 GCA_937907595.1 uncultured Pseudomonadota bacterium | reverse complement strand
CACCAGCCGGGCGAGGGCCGTGAAGGTGGCGACGTTCTGCACCTGCTGGTCGATTACCCCGCGCAGGCCGACCAGCTCACCGGCCAGCACGCCCGCCGTCTGGCTGAGGTCGTTCTCGCTGAAGCCTTCGAAGTCGATGGTGGCCGCGCTCATGCCCCAGCGCTCCAGGGCGTCGTCCAGGCTGCCCCAGGTGGTCTCGTACCGGCTGCTGAAGAAGCCGTGGCCGAAGAGGATGACCGGGCGCGGGCCCACGACGCTGGCCGGGATCGTGATCAGGAAGGGGACGTCCCGGGTGCCCTGCTGCACCGGCAGGCCGTCGACCCGGGGCATGCTCCGGTCGGCGTCCAGGAAGTCGGGGACCTGCATCGTGCCTTCGATGCGGCGGTCGCCGTCGTCGACGACGCTGTCGCTGAGGATCGTCGGGGCGGGCAGGGTCACGCCGGCCATGACCCCTTGGATCGCCTCCAGGGGCCCGGCCACGTCGGCCCGCGAGCGGGTGTGAAAGGACCAGCCCAGCACCACCTCCGCGGGGTCCAGGCCCGCGCCGTCGATCGCCTGCTGGACCAACCCGAACTTCGGCCGCCAGGCCTCCACGTCGTCGCCGTCCGTGGGCAGGTCGTCGCGCAGGGCTACGAACGCGGGGCCGGCCTGCGTGGCCTCCCCGTCCAGCCTCCGCAGGCCGTCGCGCAACAGCACCACGTAGCCGGTGTCGGGCTCCAGGGCGCCGTGGGGCCGCAAGATCAGCGCGCGGTCGGGGGCGCCGTTGCCGCCCTGATCCAGCTCGCAGAGCAGGGGGTGGCGCTGCCAGTCGCCTTCGCGGAGCAGGAAGATCGGCGAGTCGTCGCGCGTGGTCGCCAGGGGATCGTCGACGTCGGGCAGGGAGGCGGGGTCGAAGCCGCCGTCGTTTTGGGCCAGCAGCGCCGTGACCCGGGAGAAGCCGTCGCCGGCCAGCAGGGAGGGGTCCAGGCCCTCGGGCAGCGCCCCCACCGGGTAGGCCACCCGCCGGCCCGTCGCCGTCGCGGCGTCGTCCACCAGGAAGTAGTCCGAGGGGAAGGGGTAGGCCGCCACCCGGGGCACCAGGGGGTCGCCGAAGGGCACGTTGGCGATGCCGGTGACGAGGTCGATCGGCGGGTCGGGCTCGGCCGAGGGACAAGCCAGCAGGGAGGCGACCAGGGCCGCCGCCGCCGCGCGGATCAGAAGGCGAGCGACCATCCCACACCACCCCAGGTCTCCGTCCCCAGCGGGCCCGGGCGCGTCGCGAGGATCGGCAGGGGCAGGCCCGGCAGGGGCGCCAGGCTCACCGGCTGGCGGCGGGGATCCACGTCGTCCCAGACCGCCTTCTGGGTGGCGCGGCCCTTCTGGGTCGTCTTGATGCCGAGCACCAGGACGGCCGTGCCGCCCGCGATGATGCCGGGGCCCACGGCCCAGCCCACCGGGTCGTAGACCTGCGTGCCGACCGTGGCGCCCACCGCCACCAGGGCGATGATCCCAAAGGCCAGCAGCGCCCCGCCCGCGATGCCCGTCGCCTGACCGAAGTGCTGCGTCTGCAGACCCCGCCAGTACAGGGGCTCGTTGGCGACCGTGCGCGGCACCTTCTCCGCGCCCTTGATCGTCCGCAGGAGCTGCTTGGTCGTGAACATGCCGACGCTCATGAGCGGCACGCCGATGAAGGCCAGCAGGATGCCCACGCCGGCGGTGACCCCGATGAAGACGAAGCCGTCGATGGAGGAGTCGTCGATGCGCTCGCTCTGGATGAGCCGGGGAAAGGGCGAGGGCGGCAGGGTCAGCTCCCCGCGCGCGGCCGCCGAGCCCAGCATCATGCCGCCGAAGAGCAGCACGCCGCCGGCCGCGGTCAGGCCGATGCCCATGCCCGCCTGGATGCGCGCCTGCTGCAGGATCTCCGGATTCGGGAAGGGCCGCCCCAGATCATCCTGCCCCGCCTGCACCAGCGACGGCCCGGCCTGGGCGCGGGCGAGCGCCGGCGCCATGAGCAGGGAGAATGCGACGAGGAGGGAGACGGAGGCCCGGGCCATGGCGCGAAGCCTAGGTCCCGGCAGGGGAGCCGTCCAGCGTCCCCAGGGAGTCCCGGGCCGGGCCACGGCAGCCAAGCGGCTCAGACGCCGACCGGCTTGTTCTTCTTGGGGCGCAGGTGCGCGTTGAGCTCGGCCTTGCGGATGCGGATCGTCTTGGGCGTGGCCTCCACGTACTCGTCGTCGCCGATCCACTGCAGCGCGATCTCCAGCGTCATCTGCCGGGGAGGCGACAGCACCATGGCCTCGTCCTTGTTGACGGTGCGGATGTTGTTGAGCTGCTTCTCCTTGGTCGGGTTGATGCTCAGGTCGTTCCACTTGGCGTGCTCGCCGATGACCATGCCGTCGTAGACCTCCTCCTGCGCGCCGATGAACAGGCGGCCGCGGGGCTGGAGGTTCCACAGCGCGTAGGTGGTGGAGACGCCCTTGCGATCGCAGACGAGCGCGCCGTTGATGCGGGAGGTGATCTCCCCCGCCCAGGGCGCCCAGCCGTCGAAGAGGGTGTTCATGACGCCCAGGCCGCGGGTGTCGTTGATGAACTCGCTCCGGAAGCCGATCAGGCCGCGCGAGGGGACGTTGTACTCCACGTGCACGCGCCCGGATCCCAGGGTGCGCATGTCGCCCATGCGGCCCTTGCGGCCGGCCAGCTTCTGGGTCAGCACGCCCACGAAGATCTCCGGCACGTCCAGGATCACGTGCTCCTGGGGCTCCAGCAGCTTGCCGTCGGCGTCGTTCTTGGTGACCACCTCCGGGCGGCTGACGCAGAGCTCGAACCCTTCGCGGCGCATGTTCTCGATGAGGATGGCCAGCGCCAGCTCGCCGCGGCCGACCACCTTGAAGGCGTCGCGCCCCTCCGTCTCCTCCACGCGCAGGGACACGTTGCCCAGCAGCTCGCGGTCCAGGCGGTCCCGGATGTTGCGGGTGGTGACGTACTTGCCGTCCAGGCCGGCGAAGGGCCCGGTGTTGGCGCGGAAGAACATGGCGATGGTGGGCTCGTCCACGGACACGCGGGTCAGGGCGACCGGCGCCTCGGGATCGGCCAGGGTGTCGCCGATGCTGAGGTCGTCGACGCCAGCGATCGCGAAGATCTCGCCCTGGGGAGCCTCCTTCACCCGGACCCGCTCCAGGCCCTCGAAGACGTAGAGCTGGCTGAGCTTGAGCGTGCGGTTGCTCTCCTCGCCCATCACCGTGATCTGCTGGCCCTCGCGCAGGCAGCCGTTGCGCACCCGCCCGATGCCCAGGCGACCGATGTAGTTGTCGTAGTCCAGGTTGGTGATCAGCGCCTGCGCCGCGGCGTCCCCGTCGCCCTTGGGGGCCGGGATGTGGTCGACGATGGAGTCGAAGAGCGGGACCAGGTTCTCGCCCAGGACGTCGGGCTTGGTGCTCGCCAGGCCCTCCTTGGCGTTGGTGTAGAAGACCGGGAACTCGAGCTGCTCGTCCTCGGCGCCCAGGTCGATGAAGAGGTCGTAGACCTCGTCCAGCACCTCGGCCGGCCGCGCGTCGGGGCGGTCGATCTTGTTGAGCACCACGATCGCCGACAGGCCGGCGTCCAGCG
>CALCXL010000517.1 GCA_937907595.1 uncultured Pseudomonadota bacterium | reverse complement strand
TCCTCGCGCACCTCCAGGCTGGCGTCGCGGGTCAGGGCGGCGACCAGGCTGGTCTTGCCGACGTTGCTGTGGCCCACGACGGCCACCTTCAGGGGCTCGGTCACAGGACCTCCTCGTCGGGGTGGATGCGATCGGCGGGCACGCCCACCCGCTCGCCCAGGGCCCGCCAGGCGGCCAGTCGGTCGTCCAGGGAGCCTCCTCGGGGGCTGCGGCGGTAGGCGTCGACGCCCACCAGCACGACGTGCACGGGCGCCCCGTGGACCGCGGCCACCACGTCGCGCAGGAAGGCTTCGCGCAGCCGACCGGGGGAGTCGGTGACGGCGAAGGAGGCGATCGCCCCGCCCGTGCCCGCCGGGGCGGCGCCCAGGGCCTCCAGGGCGGCGTCCATGGCCGGCTCGTCGTCGTCCTCGTCGATGCGGTGCAGATCCCCCGACAGGCCCAGGCGCTCCAGGCGGAGGCGACGCAGGACCGCGTCGCTGGGGGGAGCACAGGCGAAGGCCACCAGGTCCAGGCCGGCGCGGCGCGGGTGGGGCGTCGACGGGTCGTCCGGGCCCGACACCGCCTCAGAGGGGGCCCTCGCAGACGTCGGCGAGGAGCGCCCCGGAGGGAGCAGCGAGCCCGCAGGTCCGCTCCCGTCCCCGTCGGCGAGCACCGTCAGGGCCGGCGCCGACAGCGCGTCCAACACGGCGCGGGTCCCCGGGGACGACAGGGCCCGCAAGATCCGCCGGCGAAGCAGCGCGCGCGACGCGAAGAAGGCGATCACCCGGGGCAGCAACCCCCAGAAGCCGGCCGCCGCCAGGAGCAGCCCGTACCAGCCCTTGCGCAGGGCCTCGTCCCGGTTGGGGTCCCCGCTGTCCCAGGCGTAGGTGTTCAGCAGGCTGGCCCACTCGGAGACGGCCACCTGCTCGGCGCCGGGCGCGTGCACCCCGGGCAGCCAGCCGACGGGCGCGGCCAAGGTGGAGAAGAAGCCCTCCACCCCCTGCGCGGTGAGGGGCATCGTCGACGACCAGGCGAAGAGGTAGTCGGTGAAGAGGAAGCGCCAGGCGGCCAACCCCGTGAAGGAGGCCAGGGCGCCGATCCAGAAGAGGTGGCTGAGGGAGCCCAGCAGCGGGCCCGCCACCCCCGACTGCCGCAGGACGCGGCCGGTGAGGCGGCCCAGGCGCGTGGCCAGGGCGCCGCGGGAGAGCAGGCCCACCGCCCAGGCCACCCAGTGGGTCGAGGTCAGGGGGCGGCCGGCCCCCAGGCTGAGCAGGATGGTGCCCAGCCCGAAGAGCGCGGGGAGCAGGACCCCCTCCCCCACGAAGACGAACACGTTGACCGGTCGAGCGTCCGGCGGGGGCAGGGTCGCGGCAAGCAGCGAGGCCCCCGCGAGCAGACCCAGCAGGGGCGCGGCCACGTGCAGCCCGCTCAGGGTCGCGCGCAGGCTGGTCAGGGCTCCGAGGCCCTCGTCGTCGGCCACGCGGGCCTGCAGCAGGGCGTCGGCGTAGTGCAGCAGGCGCTCGTGGTCGTCGTCAGCGGGCCGATCGGCCACGGCGTCGACGATGTCGGGATCGACGAGGGACGCCCCCGCCTCCTCCTGCCAGGCACGGGCGAACTCCACGATGGCGAAGTCCCTGAGCCGCACGCCCGGAGTCTATCAGAGGGGCCCCTCGGGAAATCCGCATGTCCGATGGTAAAAAGTGTCGAATGCTGGCGCAGGCGCTGATACGCTTCGCGGCGTGACGCTGGGAGAGCGGGCCGAGGCAGAAGCAGAGCAGAGTTGAAGTGGTTGCGGCTCCGGCCGCGGTGGATGTTGAGCAGCGCAGAAGCAGCACTCGCGTCCCGCAATTCCTCCCCACGAAGCCGCGGTCCTCCAGGGGGCCGCGGCTTCGCGCGTTCTGGGCGCTAGGATCCCGCCGTGAGCGACACCCCCTCGACCCTGGGCTGGCCCCACCTGCTGATGCTGATCCCCGGGGCCGGCGCCCTGGCGGTGCTGGTGATGGCGTCGAGCCGCAGCGAGGAGGGGGAGCGGGCCGAGCTCCTGGAGGCCGCGCGCTGGCAGGGCGGCGCCTTCGCGGTCTTCGCCCTGCACGCGGCGCTGCAGCTGGGCATCGCGTTCGTGAGCTGGCTCTTCGCGTCGCTGCCGCCGGAGTTCGCCGACGCGAGCCCCCTGTACGAGCACCTGCCGCTCCTCCTGAAGATCTGCACCCACGGCAACGTCACCGCCTTCGTGGCCGAGTGGGGCGTGCTGCTCTGGTTCGCCGTCCGGGCGAGCCGCGGGGCCCCCTACCCCAGCCGGGGCCGCAGCAAGAGCTGATCGGGGCCCGACCGACGCCCCCGGATCGCTACAATCCCCGCCCCCATGGCTGAGCGCCCCTCCGATGCCCCCGCCGATCCCCCCGCCGATCCCCCGGAAGCATCCTGGGAAGCGGCGGACTCGTGGGCGCTTCCCTCCGTTTCGGGGCCCGTGCTCCCGGAGCCCGCGGTCCAGAACCGGGGCCAGGATGCGTCGTCGGCAGCCGATCGGCACACCCCCCCGACGTCGAAGGCCCCGCCGGATCGCCCCCCCCCGGCCAACGGCGACGATCCTCCGGCCCTGATCGCGTCGGCGCGCAGCCCCGGCATCCTCTTCGCGTCCCCCCTGCCCTCGGGCCCCCTGTCCGAGGCGCTGCCCTCGAGCACCCGCTTCCTGGTCATGGGCGGCGGCGAGCCCCCCCGCCCCTCCACCGGGCCCGCCATCTCCTTCGCGGAGGAGCCCGAGGACGACGGCGGCTTCCCCGCCCCGGGTCCGCAGATCCCGCTGCTGGCGCGCATGGAGGACGCCACGGGCCTCGAGCTGGACGTCTCGCTGGTGCGCCCGCCGGAGTCGCCCGGCTCCGCCAACCCGCCGGTGCAGCTGCCCGCTCGCTACCGCTGGCTGTCGACGCTGGGCGAGGGCGGGCAGGGCTCGGTGGAGCTGGTCTTCGATCAGGACCTGGGCCGGGCGGTGGCGCTCAAGACGCTGCACCCTCACCGCCGGGACGCGCGGCGCCTGGCCGAGCTCTACCGGGAGGCCCGGATCACGGGCCAGCTCGATCACCCGAACATCATCCCTGTCTACGACGCGGGGCAGCTGGACGACGGCCGGCTCTTCTACACGATGCCGCGCATGACCGGCCAGAGCCTGCACCGGGTGCTGGTGCGGCTGCGGCGGGGCGACGCCGACGCCCTGCGGCGCTGGGATCGTGTGCGGCTGCTGCAGGTGCTGGAGACGGCCTGTTACGCCGTCGGCCACGCGCACTCCCGGGGCGTCGTCCACCGGGATCTGAAGCCGGCGAACATCCTCCTGGGCCGCCAGGGTGAGGTCTACGTCGTCGACTGGGGCATCGCCCGCATCGTCGGTGGGCCCGCCGCCGGTCCCCAGGGCCCCCGCCGCCACTGGTCCGAGGAAGGCGACCCCCGCACCGAGCGCGTGCGCGGCAGCCCGCCCTACATGGCCCCCGAGCAGATCAAGCACCCCGATCAGGTGGGCCCCGCCGCCGACGTCTTCTGCCTGGGCGTGGTGCTCTACGAGGCCCTGTGCCGCGTCCCGCCCTTCCAGGGGGAGACGGTGGAGGACCTGGTGGAGGGGCTGTGCCACAGCAAGCCGGTGCCGCCCCGGGAGCGGGCGCCGCAGCTGTCGGTGCCGGCGGAGCTGGAGGAGATCTGCCTGCGCGCCCTGGAGAAGTTCCCGGGGCACCGCTACTCCACGGCGACGGAGCTGGCCGAGGCCCTGGCGGAGGAGCGCGTTGGCGGTCGGCGCAGGACGTCGGCGGCGCGGCGGCTGCGGGAGGCGTCGTCGATGCGGGCCCGGCACCAGGTGGTGCGCGCGCGCTCGGTGGAGGCCGCGGCCCGGGCCTCGGAGCTGGAGGGGCCGGTGGGGAGCGGCGACGACCGCGATCGCGGGGAGCTGCGGGCGGCGGTGGACGAGCGGCGGTCCCTGGAGCGCGCGGCCGACGCCCTGCTGTCCGAGTCGCTGTGGGCCCTGCACCGGGCCCTGGCCGACGACCCGGAGAACCCCGAGGCCCAGGCCGCCCTGGGCGAGCTCTACGCCGAGCGCTACGCGGCGGCAGAGACGGGCGGCACGGCCCGGGAGCGCGCCTTCTTCCGGGCGCTGCTGCGGCGCTTCGACGACGGCCGGTGGGGGCGATGGATGCG
>CALCXL010000516.1 GCA_937907595.1 uncultured Pseudomonadota bacterium | reverse complement strand
TTCCTCGCCGTCGCCGCCACCGAGGACGGCACGCTCGTGGAGCTTCGGTCCTCAGCCTTCACCCTGTCCGGCAGCTTCGGCGCCCTGGCCCCGGGCGAGTCGACGGTGGTGAGCCTGGACCGCGGCGACGTCCTGCAGGTCTTCTCGGACGTCCCCCCAGCCAACGCCAACGTCAACGTCTGCGACGAGCTGGAGGGCGAGCAGGCTCCCAACGGGGTGGAGACCTCCTGCCGCCTGGACGAGCGCTGGGACCTGACCGGCAGCGTCGTGTCCGCGGACAAGGACGTGGCGGTCTGGTCCGGCCACGTCTGCACCTTCGTGCCCTTCGACCAGTACGCCTGCGATCACCTGGAGGAGGGCATGTTCCCGGTGGAGACCTGGGGCCGGCGGCTGGTGATGAGCGCGCCCATGCGGCCCGAAGGCGGGGACGTCGCCCCGACCCTCTACCGGGTCCTCGCGCACGAGGACGGCACCGACGTCTCCTTCAGCGGGGGCGTACACAGCGACGCGACCCTGGCCGCCGGGGAGCTGCTTGAGTTCACGGCCTTCCAGGACTTCGTCATCGACGCCAGCCGCCCCGTCGCCGTCACCCAGGCGCTCCTGGGCCAGAACGCGCTGTCGTCCAACGCGGGGGACCCGGCCATGGGCTCGGGCGTGCCCCAGGGGCAGTGGCGCAACGAGTACGACTTCCTGGTGCCGGAGACCTACACCTCCAACTACTTGAACGTCGTGGCGCCCACGGGCACGGCCATCTACCTGGACGGCACGGAGCTCGCGGGCTGGGAGCCGGTGACCGGCACCGACTTCGCCGTGCTGCGCTGGGAGCTGGAGTCGGGTTCGCACCGCCTCGAGAGCGTCGCCGACGTGGGCTTCGGGCTGACCTCCTACGGCTACGCGCTCTACACCAGCTACCTCTACCCGGGCGGGATGAACTTCCTGCGCGGCACCACGCGGTAGGGCGCCCCTTGGACCCGAACGACCCCCTCTCGGCCCGCCTGGTCGCAGCCTGCGGCCTGATGCTGACGCCCCTGGAGGCCTTCGACGCCCTGGGCATCGTGGTGCGTGGGCCGGCGAAGGCGCAGGCCGACGGCATCCTCAAGTGCTTTGGACCGGCGGCCGTGTTCTGCGCGATCCTGCAGGGCAGCGAGCAGGCCCGAGCGCTGCCGGCGGCCGAGCAGCTCGTCGACCGATTCGCCCAGGCGGCGGTCCACCGACGTCAGGCGCTGCTCGGCGCGCTGCCCACCCCCCAGCGCGTCGCCGTGGAGGCCGCCGAAGCCGAGCACGGTGTCGGGCCACACCGGGTCCTGGAGCTCTTCACCCAGGCCCTGGCCGGCCTCGACCTGAACGCCGTCGTCAAGCGCTGGGGCAGCGGTGGCGGCCTGAAGACCCTCGGCGAGCAGGTGGGGCGGGCGGCCCGGGGCGAGGCCGTTGACACCGAGGCCCTCCAGCAGCTCGTGGCCGACCACAAGGAGGCCAGGGAGTCCCTCCCGGCGCCCAGCGAGCCCCTCCCCGTGGAGGCCCTGTCGGTGGTGGGGTCGGTGCTGGCCGGCATCGGCGCCGACGAGGGCATGCTGCACCGGGTGATGTCCTCGGCCCTGCCGGTGGACGCGCCGAGCGGCTTCACGGCCAGCCCCATGGGCACGCTGCAGCGGGACCAGCCCAAGGTCCGGCGCAACGACCCCTGCCCCTGCGGCAGCGGCCGAAAGCACAAGGCCTGCTGCGGCCGCGCCGGTTGACCCCACCGCCCCCGTCGACCCCGGGTGCACGTCGACCCGGATCGCCGCGAGGACCCTTGCTAGGATGCGCGACCCCGGAGGTCCGAATGACGCGATCCGCCCTCGTCCTGCCCGCCCTGCTGCTGCTCACCGCCTGCCCCGACAGCGTTCCGGAGGTCACCTGCGAGTGGGTGCTGCCCGACGTGGCCACCACGGTGGTCGCGGCCTCCCAGGGCTTCCAGGTACGCATGAAGATCACGGGGACGTTCGAAGCCGAGGAGCTGGCCGCGGTCTGGTTCCACGATGGCGCCTCGGCCGACCCGCTGCTCGAGGCGGCGATCGGCTACGAGACCACGGGCTGCGCCAGCGGCTGCCTGGCCGGCGATCGCCTGCCTGCGGCGCTCTCCCCCGGGCTGCACACCATCCGCGCGGAGGCCCTGACCCCCCGGGGCACCCCGGCCTGCTCCATCGAGCGCGACATCACGGTCAACACGCCGCCCACCGCCAGCGACATCGTCTTCTCCCCCGCCGCCCCCACCACCGTGGACGCGATCACGATCACGGCCACCACGGCGGACGCCGACGGCGACACCGTCACCACGTCGGTGCTGTGGACCGGCCCGGAGGGCAACACCCTGGACGGCCAGCTGACCCCGATCAACACCCTGGTGGGACAGACCTGGACCGTGACGGTGACCCCCAGGGACGCGCTGGACGCCGGCGCGTCGATCTCGACGGAGATCACCATCGGCAACACCGCGCCCCGCGCGCCCGAGGTCGCGATCTCCCCCGTGCCCGCGCGGACGGACGCGCCGATCCTCTGCGCCGTCACCAACCTGGACGACCTGGACGAGGACACCACGCAGGAGCTGAGCGTCAGCTGGTCCTGGACCGTCGACGGCGCCGACGCGGGCGTGAGCACGGCCCTGGTGCCCGGCGGTTCGGCGGCGGCGGACGAAGTCTGGGAGTGCACGGCCGTGGTCAGTGACGGCACGGACTCTTCGCCCCCCGGATCGGCCGAGTCCACCGCGGTCGGCGCCCTCGGCGTGCCCGGCGCGCCCGTGGCCCTCGGCGCCCTGGAGCGCATCGACGGCTACCGCAACGCGCAGGCCCTGGGCGACCGTCGGACGGTGGCCGCGCCGGGGGACATGGACGGGGACGGGGACGCCGACTTCCTCGCGGTCACCAACGACGGCGCGATCTTCGGCAACCAGGAGGCCGAGCTCCACTTCTTCTCCAGCCAGCTCCCCCTGCCTTCGGACCTCTCGGCGCCCGACGCGGTCTTCCTCGCCCCCACGGACTACATCTTCCGGTCCCCGGGGGGCGTGGGCGACATCAACGGCGACGGCCTGGCCGATGCGATGGTTGGCTACCAGCAGTTCCGGGGCGGCTCGGCCCGGGGCGCGTGGATCCTCTTCGGCTCCGCCGACGGATACTCGGGCGAGATCCAGCTGAACGCGGACTCCAGCGTGGACGACGCAGACCCGCGCATCACCCACATCGACGGGGTGTCCGACAACATCGCCGCCACGCCCTGCCCCGTGGGCGACCTGGACGGGGACGGCTTCGATGAGCTGGTGATCACGTCCCCTGAGGACAACGACGATCGCGGGCGGGTCTACATCGTCTGGGGCCATCCGGGCGCCTGGATCGACCACCAGTCCCCGGCCCTGCTGCTCCCCTCCTTCCAGCTCACGGGCCAGTCCAGCGGGCTGATGCTGGGTACGGGCTGCGCGGGCCCCGTGGACCTGGACCGCAACGGCTTCGACGACCTCGTATTGGCCGCGCCCGGCGGCGGCGGCGGCAACGGACGGGTCTACGTCTTCTTCCAGGACGGCGAGCGCCCCTCGGCCTCGGCAACGACCTCGGGCGCCGACGTGCTCATCGACGCCGCCGTGGGCTCGCCTGGAGGCTTCGGCGCCTCCCTGACGGCCCTGGGCGACTTCGACGGCGACTCCTTCGACGACCTGGCCATCGCCGGCCTGGGCGGACCCGGGGCGGACGCCCAGCAGGGCGCGGTGTGGATCGCGTCGGGCGCTGCCCTCTCCATGAGCGACGGCGTGCTGACGGCGGACGACCTCAGCCAGCGCATCGACGGCTTCGGCTCCATCGGCTTCTGCAGCCGCCTGGCGGGTGGCGACCTGGACGGCGACGGCCTGGGCGATCTGGCCTGCGGCGACAGCTCCCCGGCCAACGCCCTGCTGGACGGCGCCACGGCCGGCGTGCGGCTCTTCCTGGGCCAGAACACCGCGCTGGCGGCCACGGCCAGCCACGCCGACGCCGACCTCGTCCTGACGCCGGAGAACGGCGGCAGCCTCGACGTCGACGACACCGTGGACGACTCGGGCGACGAGGCGGGCGCGTCCCTGACCCTGCTGCCCGACCGCGACGGCAGCGGCTACAACGAGCTGCTGGTCGGTGCGCCGGCCGCGAACCCGGGCACCACCATCGGGGGCGGCAGCCTCTACTTGTTCAACCTGAACGACTGACACGGGCGGCCGACCCCCCCCATGACCGCGCCCGCTCCTCCCCGTCGACCGGGCGTGCTCGCGCGGCTTCGCTTCCTGCTCTGGGTGATCGTCGCCAGCCTGCTGCTGCTCGAGGGTGTGCTGCAGGTGGGCTCGCGCCTCGTGCGCCCTGCGCGGGTGACCGGCGACGTGGACGCCAACGCCGTGCACGTGCTCGCCGTCGGCGACTCCTGGGTGGACGGCGCGGAGGCTCCCGAGGGGCAGGGCTTCGTGGACCACCTGGGGCGGGAGCTGGGCGGCGCGGTCGGCCAGCCCGTGCAGGTGATCAACCTGGGCCGGACCGGCGCCAACTCGGCTCACGCCGCGCTCACGGTGCTCGACGAAGCCCCCGCGCTGAAGCCCGCGCTGGTCCTGGTCCTGGTGGGCCAGAACAACGCCTCCAACTTCTATCGGGTGGCGGAGGTCGAGGAGCGGATCGGCGCGGACGGCGCCGGCCGCCGCCTGCGTGAGCGGATCAAGCTGGTCAAGCTCACGCGCATCCTGCAGGCCAACCTGAGGGGTGGGAGCGGCTACGTCGGCGTCGACCTGCCCGACGTCCCGCCCCTGGAGCGCGATGAACAGGGCCGCGATCTCTCGCGCGATCCCTGGCTCACGCAGGGCGCTGGCCTGTCCTACTGGCGCCGTGAGCCGCTCCGTGAGTCCGAACTCACGGGGGACGACCAGGCGGCGTGGCGTCTGCTCTTCGCCTCGGCCCGACGCGACTTCCACGCCGCCGCCCCCGACGCCCTCGCCCTGGTCGCGCGCCACGGCTGGCCCCAGACGGACCCCTCCCCCTCCGCCCCCACCGCCGCCAGCGAGGACGAGGCCCTGTCCCGCTACGCCCTGCTGCGACTGGCCCGGGAGCAGCGCAACTGGCGGGCGGTGCGCTACCACGGCGGCGCCCTTCTCGACTACGCCCCGCGCAACGCCCTGACGGACCTGGGCGCGGCCGAGGCGGCGCTCCTGGCCGGAGACTGGCGGCGTGCCCGGGCCCTGCTGCTGTCGGCCCACAACCGCGCCCCCGGGCTGCCGGACGCCGTGGACCTGGCCGGCCGCTTCCCCGCCCAGGCCCGGGACCCCGACGTGCTGGAGGTGTTGGAGTACGCCTCGCCCGGCGGCCTGCTGGACCACGAGCGGGCGCGCATGCTCGTCCAGGTCTTCGACACCCGGTCGGCGGAGGAGGCACTGCAAAGCTGGCTCGAGGCCCACCCCGGCGACTCCGCGCTGCGCGCCGACCTGGCCCGCTGGATGCTGGCGACGGGCCGGGGCGAGGAGGCCGACGCCGCCATGGGCCTGCCCCCGCAGGAGGGCACCCTGGACCCGCCCGACTCCCCCGACGCCGCCCAGTGGCGGCACCACATCGCGCGCGCCGGGGAGACGGGCGATCGGGATCAGGTCCACGCAGCGGTGCTCGCGGCCCTCCAAGCCGTCGAGAGCCCCCCCGCCGACCTGCTGCGCATCGCCGCCCAGACCCTGGCCGCCTACGCCTTCTGCGACGCCGCGCCCGACCTCGCCGACCGCTGGTTCCTGGCGCGGGGGGATGGCAACGGCTACGCGGAGCTCCTGCAGCCCTGCCTGCCCGCCGGGGAGGCGACGAAGCGCTTGGCGGGCCTGCGCTCGGCCTGGGGACCCCTGGGCACCGAGGAGGCCTGGACAGCGCTGGTGCGGGCCGGGCACAAGCCCTTCGACCTGCTGTACCGCGACCTGGACCTCATCGCCGCCGAGGCGGAGGCGCAAGGCGGGCGGATGCTGCTGCTCAACTACCCGAACCCCTCGGAGGACCACACCGCGCTGCGCGCGATCCTGGGGGACTACGCGGCGTCGCGAGCCACCGAGTACGTGGACCTGTGGGGCCGCTTCGACGCGAGCTTCTCCCGGGAGCAGTGGGCCACGATGCTCGGGCCCAACGGCCACTGCAACGCCGCCGGCTACCGCGAGATGGCCGACGGGGTGCTCGAGCACGTCGCGCAGCGGGGCCTGCTGGCGCCCTGATCCGTCGGAGCCCCGGGGCAGCGGTGGCCCCCGCGCAGCCCGCCCATTACACTGCCGCCCGCCCGCGGATCCCCCCGCGCGCCCGCACGCGGAGATCCCCATGTCCTTCGATCTGTTCAACCCCACCGAAGAGCACGCGATGCTCCGGGAGATGGTCCGTCAGTTCACGAAGGATCGGATCGAGCCCCAGGCGGAGGAGTACGACGAGAAGGGCGTGCTCAACCTGGAGCTGTTCCGCGCCGTGGGCGAGGAGCTGGGCCTGCTGGGCATCACGGTGCCCGAGCAGTGGGGTGGCGCCGGCATGGACGCGGTCGCGGCGACGATCGTGCACGAGGAGATGAGCCGGAGCGATCCCGGCTTCACCCTGGCCTACCTGGCCCACTCGATGCTGTTCGTGAACAACTTCTTCCACTGCTCCAACGACGACCAGAAGAAGCGCTACCTCCCGAAGGTCATCTCCGGGGAGTGGGTGGCAGGCATGGGCATG
>CALCXL010000515.1 GCA_937907595.1 uncultured Pseudomonadota bacterium | reverse complement strand
GTGGCTGCCGTGCACGCCCGCAGGGTCGTCGCCCCCATCACCGGCCACGCGCACGTCATCGTGTGGATGGCCCGCTGGTTCCCCGGCCTCATGCGCTTCGTCCTCAAGAAGGCAGGCTGAGGCCCGGCGGCCGGCACCGGGCGTCCTCGCAACGCGGGCGCTCACGCACGCGCGCGTCCTGCTAGGTTCCGCCCCGCTCCAGGAGGACCCGATGACCGACGCAGCCCCCCCCCCTCCCGCCTCCATCGGCATCGACGTCGGCGGCCACGGCGTCAAGGCCGCGCTCATCGCCGCCGACGGCGCGGTGCTGGACTTCCAACGGCTGGACATCGACAGCCTGGGCGAACGCGCCGTGGAGGCCGTCGAGGAGCGCATCGAGCGGCTGGTGGCCGATCTGCGGCAGGCGGCCGCGGATCTCGGCTGCGACGACGCGCTGCCCATCGGCGTCGGGGTGCCGGGCTTCTTCGACCGCAAGCAGGGGCTCCTCCGCTCCTCGCCCAACCTGCCCGACTGGCAGGACGTGCCCGTGGCGAAGCGCCTGTCGGAACGCCTGGGCGTCGCCGTGGTGGCGGAGAACGACGCCAACTGCGCGCTGCTGGGGGAGGCGTTCGCCGGCGCCGCCCGGGGCCTGTCCAACGTGGTGCTCCTGACGCTGGGCACGGGGGTGGGCAGCGGCCTGCTCGTCGAAGGGCGGCTGGTCCGCGGGGCCAACGGCGCGGCGGGGGAGGGGGGCCACATCCCCCTGTACGCCGGCGGGCGCCGCTGCGGCGACGGGCTGCGGGGCTGCCTGGAGACCTACGTGTCGGGCCCCGGCCTGGTGAAGACGGCGAAGGAGGCCTGGGACGAGGAGGGCCGGGAGGGCCGTTGCCCCGCAAAGACCGCGCGCGACGTCTTCGCGGCGGAGGTGGACGCGGGCGGCGCCTCCGCCGATCTCTGGGCCAGTCGGGCCATCGAGCGGTTCTCCCTGGACCTCGCCGCCGGCCTGGTGCCCTTCGTGCACCTCCTCTCCCCCGAGGCGATCGTGATCGGCGGCGGCCTGAGCGTCGCCCTGCCTCGCTTCGGGCCCACCTGCGAGGAGGCCCTCAAGAAGCGCTGCATCCCCGCCTGCCTGGGCCGAGCCCTGCCCCTCCGCGCCGCCGCCCTGGGCGAGTCCGCTGGCGCGGTCGGCGCCGCGGCCCTGGCCCTGGGATTCGGGGTCTGACGCCTCCCGTTCCTCCCCCCTGCTCGAGGGTCCCGGGCCTCCACCGGAAGTGGACAACGGCCCGTCGCGCATGTAAGTAGCCCGCGGTGGGCCCGGGCACGGGCGCGCCCTCTGGAGTCCCGATGACTGCTCAGTACCTGCCCGTCCTGCTCGCCGTCGTGGGTGCAGCAGGCTTCATGGCGGTGATGCTCCTGCTCAACGCGATCCTCGGCCCCAAGCCGGCGCTCTCGGCGTCGCTTAAGGCCAAGTTGGAGTCGTTCGAGTGCGGGTCGCCGCCGCTGCAGTCCAACAACCAGAAGCGCGTCAACGTGAAGTACTACCTGGTGGCGCTGCTGTTCGTGATGTTCGACCTGGAGGCGGTGCTGCTGTACCCCTGGGCCGTCGTCTCCCGCGAGCTGGGTCTGTTCGGCTTCATGGAGCTGATCGTCTTCATGATCTCCCTGGTGGTCGGGTTGATCTACGCCTGGCGCAAGGGCGCCCTGGAGTGGGCATGAGCGACAAGGTGATCGGCATCGGCGACGTCCACCGCATGGGGCCCCGCCCCGGCGAGTGGAAGTTCGAGGGCGGCGGCGACGTGCCGAAGGGCTACGACCTCATCGTCGAGCAGGGCCTGGAGAACAAGGTCTGGACCACCCAGATGGACGCGGTGCTCGGCTGGGCCCGCAAGTTCAGCCTGTTCCAGTACCCCTTCGTGACGGCCTGCTGCGGCATGGAGTTCATGGCCGTCTCCGGCAACCACTACGACACGGACCGCTTCGGCGCCGCCCTGCCCCGGTTCAGCCCCCGGCAGAGCGACATGCTCATGATCGTCGGCACCATCGTGCACAAGCAGGCGCCCGTCCTGCGCATGGTCTACGAGCAGATGACGGAGCCGAAGTGGGTGGTGGCGGTCGGCGCCTGCGCGGTGAGCGGCGGCTTCTATCAGAACTACACGTCGGTGGCCGGCGCGGACAAGGTCGTGCCCGTCGACGTCTACATCCCCGGCTGCCCCCCGCGGCCGGAGACCATCCTGGACGCCCTGTTGCGGCTCCAGGACAAGATCCAGCACCAGCGCCACAAGGTCATCTGAGCCCTCTTCGAACCGGAGCGATGCCATGAGCGACGCCGACGCGGGGGAGCAGACCCCCGACCTCAGCCCCGTCCTCGCCGCGGTCCTGCAAGGGCTGGAGGGCAGGGTGTTGAGCTACCACAGCCAGCACGGCGACGACACGATCGTGGTCGCGGCCAGCGATCGCCTCGAGGTGGCGGCCTGGCTGAAGCACCACGACACGCTGCAGTTCGACATGCTGATGGACACCACGGCGGTCGACTGGATCGAGGAGGAGCCCCGCTTCGAGATCGTGGACCACTTCTTCAGCACCGTCGCCCACCACCGCCTGCGCATGAAGTGCCGCGTGGACGAGGACGACGCCATCGCCCCCTCGCTCTGCGCCCTCTACGGCGCCGCCAACTGGATGGAGCGGGAGGTCTACGACATGTACGGCATCTCCTTCGATGCCCACCCGGACCTGCGCCGCATCCTGCTGTACCCCCAGTTCCAGGGCTTCCCCCTCCGCAAGGACTACGACAAGTTGCAGTCCTGGCCCCTCTTCGAGGAGCGCTACGAGGGCGTGCGGGAGACCTCGAAGATCATCCACCCGAACCCGGGTGAGCTGGAGCCGTCCCATGAACCTTGAGCAGGCCCTGGAGAAGCTCAGCCTTCCCCGGCTCCCCTACGACCAGGGCGGCACCTTCGTGGACACGTCCGAAGAGGGCGTGCGCATGCGCCGCATCTTCACGAAGGACGCGCCGGCGGACGCGGTCGACGACCGCATGCTGATCAACATCGGCCCCTCGCACCCCGCCATGCACGGCACGATCCGCATGGTGGTGGAGTTGGACGGGGAGATGATCGTCGGCCTGGACGTCATCCCGGGCTACCTGCACCGCGGCTTCGAGAAGGAGTGTGAGAACCACACGTACCACCAGGGCATCCCCTACACGGACCGCCTGAACTACTGCTCGCCGCTCATCAACAACTTCGCCTGGGTGGAGACGGTGGAGAAGTTGTTCTCCGTCGACGTGCCCCGCCGCACGCACCTCTGCCGCATGTACCTGGCGGAGCTCAGCCGCATCACGGACCACCTGACGGCCATCGCCGCGGGCTTCATGGAGCTCGGCGCCATGACGCCGATGCTGTGGATGATCGAGGTCCGCGACTGGTACTGGGAGCACCTCAACCACCTGACGGGCGCCCGGATGACCCAGAGCTACGCCCGGGTGGGCGGAGCGGCGCGGGACATGTGGGACAGCTGGCTCGACCGGGCCATGGAGATCCACGAGAAGGAGATGATCCGCGTCCTCAAGGACGTGCACGCCCTCGTGGACACCAACCGCATCTTCATCGACCGGATGCGCGGCGTCGGCGTCGTCAAGCAGGAAGACGCCATCTCCTACGGCGTCACCGGCCCCGTGCTGCGCTCCACCGGCGTCGGCCTCGACTGCCGCAAGTACACCCCCTACAACCTGTACGACGAGGTCGACTTCGACGTCCCCATCGGCAAGTACGGCGACAACTTCGACCGCTACTTCGTGCGCATGCGGGAGATGGAGGAGAGCTTCAAGATCTGCCGGCAGCTGGACCCGATGATCCGGGCCACCACCGGCGACGCGTGGCGGCTGGAAGACACGCGCATGACGCTCCCCCCCAAGGAGGAGGTCTACAGCAACATCCAGGCCCTCATGAATCACTTCAAGCTGATCATGGAAGGCCCGCGTCCCCCCAAGGGGGAGGCCTACCACGCGGTCGAGGGCGCCAACGGCGAGCTGGGCTTCTACATCGTCAGCGACGGAACCGGCATGCCCTACAAGGCGCGCTGCCGTCCGCCTTCCTTCATCAACATGGGTTCGATCCACCTGCAGCTCCTGGGCTCCCAGGTGGCCGACATCGTGCCCATCTTCGGCCAGATCAACATGATCGGCGGCGAGTGCGACCGATGAGCACCGACGACACAGAGGATCCCCAGGACCTGCCGCCGACCGACCCGGGCGCGGACACCGGCGCGGCGACCGTGCGCTACGAGGGCAAGCTGCCCAGCGCTGCGGAGCTCGACTCCGACGTGGCCGCCGATCCCGACGAGACCGCCAGCGAGACCGTGGTGGACTTCGCCGCGCCCCAGCCGCCGGCCGGCCCGGACGAGGACAGCGACCACCCCAACCCCGCGCACGCCCACCTGGAGTTCAGCCAGGCCGCGAAGGACCGCATCGAGTGGCTGCGCACGCGGTATCCCGCCGAGCACCAGCGCGCCCTCATCCTGCCGATCCTCTCCATGGCCCAGCGCGAGTTCGGCTGGGTGAGCAAGGAGGTGGTGCACCACGTCGCCGCGCAGATCCCCGTGCCGCCGATGTGGGTGGAGGAGGTCGCGACCTTCTACACGATGTACAACAAGGCCCCCATCGGCCGTTGGCACCTGCAGGTCTGCCACAACATCTCCTGCGCGCTCATGGGCGCGGAGATCGTCATCGAGCACATCTCCGACCGCCTGGGCATCCAGCCAGGGGAGACGACGGCCGACGGCGAGTTCACCCTCATCGGCGCCGAGTGCCTGGGCTCCTGCGGCACCGCCCCGATGATGCAGGTCAACGACCACTACCACGAGAACCTGAGCCTGCAGGCCGTGGACGACCTCCTGGAGACCCTCCGCAACACGCCCGACGTGGCCTGCGAAGCGGGGGACCTGCCCCACGGCCCCGGCTCCGGCCCCAGCCGCGCCCTGCCCCGCGACGGAGTCCCGCTGCGGGCCGGCCACGGCATCGTGGTCCCGCACCCCGGCGCCCACGGGCACGGCCCGGATCCCAAGGCGCGTGAGGCGGTGGACGATCGCCCCCACGCCCTCGACCCCGACAGCAAGGGCGGCTACACGCCGCAGGGGATGGCGAGCCGATGACGTACCCCATCCTGGACGGACACCGCACCCTCCTCAACTTCGAGCGCGGCACCACGTCGTGGCCCCTGGACAGCTACCTGGGCCGCGGGGGCTACCAGACGGCCAGGGCCGTGCTGGCCGGCAAGTACACGCCCGACGACCTGGTCAGCCAGGTCAAGGCCTCGGGCCTGCGGGGCCGCGGCGGCGCCGGCTTCCCCACGGGCCTGAAGTGGTCGTTCCTGCCCAAGAACCCCGACAAGCCGATCGTGCTCGCGGTCAACGCGGACGAGTCGGAGCCAGGAACCTTCAAGGATCGCGTGGTCATGGAGGAGAACCCTCACATGCTCATCGAGGGTTGTGTCCTGGCCTGTTACGCCATCAAGTCGGTCACTTGCTACATCTACGTGCGCGGCGAGTACGTCATGAGCCTGAAGCGGCTCACGGCGGCGGTGGAGGAGGCCTATGCGGCCGGCCACCTGGGGGAGGACCTCTACGGCACCGGCCAGACCTGCCACGTCACTGTGCACAGCGGCGCCGGCGCCTACATCTGCGGGGAAGAGACCGGCCTCATCGAGTCCCTGGAGGG
The DNA here is from genome assembly GCA_937907595.1 of uncultured Pseudomonadota bacterium. GTDB lineage: Bacteria > Myxococcota_A > UBA796 > UBA9615 > UBA9615 > CALCXL01. The sequence continues at coordinate 1,703 of CALCXL010000515.1, read as the reverse complement.
CAAGAAGGGCCAGCCGCGCATCAAGCCGCCCTTCCCGGCGGTCTACGGCGCCTTCGGCTACCCCACCATCGTCAACAACGTCGAGTCCATCGCCGCGGTCCCGTACATCGCCGAGCACGGCGGTGAGGCCTACAAGCAGTGGGGCACGGAGAAGTCGGCCGGCACCAAGCTCTTCTCGGTCAGCGGGCCGGTCAAGCGCCCGGGCGTCTACGAAGTGCCGATGGGCTACCCCTTCAAGGACCTCCTGAACAACGAGTGCGGCGGCATGCTCGACGGGGTGGGGCTGAAGGCCCTCATCATCGGCGGCAGCAGCGTGCCCGTGGTCACCGGGGAGACCGCGCTCAAGATCAACATGGACTACGAGTCCTGCAGCGAGCACGGCACGCTGCTCGGCTCCGGCGGCGTCATCGTCATCGGGGAGGGGACCTGCATGGTCCGCACCCTGATGGTGCTGCTGCGCTTCTACCACCACGAGTCCTGCGGCCAGTGCACCCCCTGCCGGGAGGGCACGGGCTGGATCGAGCGCATCGCGTCCCGCATCGAGGCCGGCCAGGGCACCGCCCGGGACATCGATGAGCTCTGGCGGATCGCGGACAACATGGAGACGCGGACCATCTGCACGCTGGCGGACGCCGCGGCCTGGCCCACCAAGTCCTTCATCGACGTCTTCCGCGACGAGTTCGAGGCCCACGTGAAGCAGGGCGCCTGCCCGTACCACAACCAGTTCCCCGATCACCTGAACCTGCGAGGAGGAGGCGCGCCCCAGCGGCGCGACGATCCCGAGCACGCGTTCGTGCAGTAGGGCTTCGGACATGTCTGAGACTGTCACGCTGACCATCGACGGCGTCCAGGTGACGGTGCCCCGCGGCACCCGCGTCATCGAGGCGGCCAAGCAGGTGGGGGCCGTCATCCCCCACTTCTGCTACCACCCCGGCCTGCCCGTGGACGGCAACTGCCGCATGTGCATCGCCGACGTGCGCACCTGGAACGCGCGCTCGGAGACCCACATGCCGGCGCGCCGCCCGGCGGTCACCTGCTGGACCGACGCCGAGGACAACATGCTGGTCCTCACCGACACGGAGGAGGTCAAGAAGTCCCGCGCGACGGTGATGGAGTTCCTGCTCGTCAACCACCCCATCGACTGCCCGATCTGCGACAAGGCCGGCGAATGCATGCTGCAGGACTACTACATGCAGCACGACGGGCACCGCAGCGAGCTGCGGGACGAGAAGGTGCACAAGCCCCGCCTCGTGCCCTTCGGTGAGCGCATCGTCTACAACGGCGAGCGCTGCATCCTCTGCAGCCGCTGCACGCGCTTCACCACCCACGTCACCAAGACCAACGAGCTGGGCATCGTCAACCGCGGCGACCGCGCCATCGTGGAGGTGGTCGAGGGCGGCGACTTCGCCAACAACTACACGGACAACGTGGCGGACATCTGCCCCGTCGGCGCCCTGACGAAGACGGACTTCCGCTTCAAGAAGCGCGTCTGGTTCCTCAAGCACACCGAGTCGGTCTGCGGCGGCTGCTCCCGCAACTGCAACACGGTGGTCGACCACGACGGCTCGGAGATCATCCGGATCATGCCGCGCGAGCGCATGGGCGTGAACGACTACTGGATGTGCAACGAGGGCCGCGATCTCTACAAGGAGCTGGCCGCCACGAAGCGCCCCGACGGGCACCGCCTCCACGGGCAGCCCAGC
>CALCXL010000514.1 GCA_937907595.1 uncultured Pseudomonadota bacterium | reverse complement strand
CGGGTCCGCTCGCCAGCTTCGCCAGCCCAAAATCGGGGTTTCTACCCGGGGCTCATGCATCCCAGTGGTGGAAGGGCAGGACCAGGCCGTCGAAGCGCAGGCTCGGCTCGATCCGCTGGTAGATGGACGCCAGACTGGTGCCCTTCGCGCCGAAGGTCGCCGCCGACATCGCTCTCTCCCCCGCGTCCGCGGTCGGCAGGTCGAGCAGCGAAACTGCCGAAGCGGGCTGCAGCTCCGGCGGCGGCACGTCCACCGGGTCCGGGCGCAGGGCCGCCCAGAACAGCTCGGCCTCCTCCAGGCTCGTCGACTCCACCACCAGCTCGTCCGGCGCGCAGGTGAGCCGCACCAGCTGGCCCTCCCACCCCGCCAGCTCGGTGAGCGCGCCAAACAGGTAGCAGTTGGGCGTCCCCCGAGCCGCGCTGCGGACATTCAGGTGGGAGAGCTCCCCCTGGCGGCTCCCCGTCACAGCGCCGGCGATGACGCGCTCGATGTCCACCGGCGCATCCTGCAGCACCAGAAGATCCCGGAAGCCGAAGCTGGCGCTCGCGACGGCCTCCGCCAGGTCGGCTGGGCGCAGCAGGCGCAGGGTCCCGTAACCCGTGGCAACGGTGTAGGACTCGTAGTCGACGCTCGGTGGTGTGTCCCAGATGGGGACGTCGGTCTGCCAGCCCGCAGCGTGGACCGACTGCCGCGACGAGCTGGGAACGAAGTGCAAGGACCCCAGGCCGAAGCGGGGGCTCAGGGCAGCGTGGACCTGCTCCAGCTGGGATTGGCTGATGGCCCCGGCGGGGTCGGAGGGATCATCCCAGAGGGTGAAGCCGAACACCGTCTCGCCCTCGGCGAGGTACTCCGTGACGTGGCCCGCGTGGAACTCGCGATCTTCGGCCGGGAGGATCAGGTCCAGGTACTCCGCCGGGCTGAGGGCGCCGAAGCGATCGCCGAAGGCCTGAGAGAGCAGGTCGAAGTGGAGCTGGAAGCTGTGAGCGTCCAGGAACAGGGTCGGCAGCCGGGCCCCGGAGCGGGCCGGGACCAGGTACTTGGTCGCCCGCACCTGCTCCGCCAATCCGCCCGACACCGCCACCGCGAGCCACGCCTCCGCGTCGGGGATCGCGTGCACGCATGCCGTGGTCTGGAGCTGGGCAGAGGCCTCGACGCAGGGCTCGTCGGGCGGGGCGACCGCAGGCTCTTCACGGCACCCGGCCAGCGAGAGAGCGCAGAGGAGGAGCAGCCCGGGGGCTGAGCGCTGCGGGGCCTGCCACATCCCTCGATACTATCACCGGACGTGCCGCTCCCCGGCGGGCGCAGATGGTCGATATTGCTGCGGATTGAAGGCGGCGGGGTCGGGGATGCGAGAGCGCGATGATCGGGGGCACGGAGGAGAAGGAAGGTGGGGCGCTCCCCCAGCGCCGACGACGACACCGGGATCGGTCGGTGTGGGGTTTGCGTACCAGCTCGAGGGGGCTGGCTGTCGCACTGAGACCTCCCAGGCGGTGGCCACTGGGCTTGAGGGCCGGTCTTGTGGTCGTGAGAGCGCAGGCCGGGGAGGAGCTCCGCTGATCCCTGCCCCAGCGCCCCGTCTGCTCTAGACTCCCCGTGGGGAGGGGACTGCATGGGAGCGGTACAAATCACCTTGCGGAGCTTCGCGGCGCGTCGCGCCGGGGCTGCGTTGTCCATGGGCGCCGCGGTCTTGCTGGGCGTCCCCGCCTCCGCCGCCACCCTGGACGTGTGCAGCACCTGCGGGTTCACGACGGTCGCCGCCGGCCTGGCCGCCGCGGCCTCGGGCGACGTGGTCTCGGTCGCCGCGGGCACCTGGGATGAGTGCGACCTGCTGATCCCGTCCGGGGTGACCCTGTCCGGCGCGGGCGCCCCGGAGACGGAGATCGCCGGCACCGCCTGCAGCACCGACGTCGTGCTCTTCCTGGCTTCGGGCGCCGCCATCGAGGACCTGCTGGTCAGCCCCCAGGGCGCCCTGGACACCGGGCTCTTCCTGGAGGGCAGCGCCGATCTGGAGCGGCTGGAGGTCCGCGGCGGGCTGCGCGGCATCGACAGCGCCCTCTCCGGCGGCGGCCTCGTGGACCTGGAGTCGGTGCTGATCGTCGGCGGCGCGGACACGGAGCTCGGCGCGAACCTGGGCACCGCGGCGGCGTCGGTCGATCGCCTCACCGTGGTCAGCGTCGCCGGCCCCGTCGACTCGTTCGGGCTGTCCGCCGACGGCGTGCTCGACCTCAGCGACTCCATCGTGGTCGGCTGGGGCGGCGGGGTCGCCGCCACCGGCTCCTGCCGGGTCCGCGGCACCTTCCTCATCGACAACGACGTCGACCTCAGCGGCTGCGACGAGGACCTGCTCCACCCCAACCCCGCCCTGGACCCCCTCTTCGTCGATGCCAGCGACGTCGACGGCGACTTCCACCTGCAGAGCTCCGCGGGCAGCTGGAACGGCAGCTTTCACGGCAACTTCGGCCTGGACAGCCCCGCCGTCGACGCCGCCCTGCCGGACACCACCGTCGCCTTCGACGAGGTCGATCCCCAGGGCTGCAACCTGCCGAACGCCGGCGCCTACGGCGGCACCGCGGAGGCCTCCCACCGCTGGCAGAGCGGCTGCCCGGTCACCAACGCCACCACGGGCTTCGGCTACGCCACCCTGGCCTTCGCGGTGGCCACCTCCAGCGACGGCGACGTCCTGGAGCTTGCCGACGGCGTCATCCCGGTGCTCGACACGGTCACGATCACCACCGACCTGACCCTGCAGCCCGCGGTGGACGCCGAGCCCTGGCTCCGACCGGCCAGCGACTGGACCTCCGCGTCCCTGATCACGCTCTCCAACGGCGCCGACGCCCCCCTCATCCTGCAGGGCTTCACCCTGGGCTCCGCCGACGCCTCGGTGACCGCCGTCCGGGGCAGCGGCGCATCCAGCGTGCGGCTGGTGGACATGGTCGTCGCCGGCAGCCGGGCGGTCTCCTCCACGGCGACCGACGGCTCCCTGCTCATCGACGTGCAGTCCTCGCAGCTGGGCAGTCTGGAGGATCCGCTCAGCTCCGACGCGCTGCGCATCGATGGGGTCTTCGACGACAACACCGACCACCCCCTGGTGATGACGGTGGAGGACTCGCAGATCTTCGCGAGCAGCCGCTGCCTGTTCCAAAACCCGTCCGACGTCGACCGGGACACCCGCATCGTCAGCGTCACCGGCTCCCTGCTGCGCTGCGCCACCGGCTACGAGGACTCCCCCGACTTCCTGACCAACAACGCCGCCGCCAGCTACCTGGACCTGGACCTCCACGGCAACGTCGTCGTGGCGGACAAGGCGGTGTACCTGGGGCTGCAGCGCTTCAACCAGTACCTCAGCATCAGCAACAACCTGGTCGTCTCCCCCTCCACGACGTCGATCGTGTTGTGGCTGGACATGAACCCGCCCTATCAGTCGCTGTCCGTCGTCAACAACACCGTCGTCGGTGGCTCCCGTGGTCTCTACTTTGGCGACGAGGCGGACCCGGACACGGTCCAGAACAACGTCGTCGCGGACACGACCCTCACCGCGGTCCAGTCGTTGTCCACCGAGCTCGACCCCGCCGCCTTCGACTACAACCTGATCTGGACCACTTCCAGCGCCTCCAACATCACCCTGCCGCCCACCAACCTCATCAACACCTGCGACCCCGGCTTCCCCAGCATCTCCGGCGTCTTCGACCCCACCTTCGACCCCGCCGACTACCTGCCCGCCAACGTCAACTGCCTCACCGACGCCGGCAACCCCTCCTCAAGCTACTGGGACGGCCCCGGCGACCGCAACGACCTGGGGGCCAGCGGCGGGCCCGGCGGCGCGGCCTTCCTGGCGGCCCTGGACACGGACGCGGACGGCTACGCGGGCGGCGACGACTGCGACGACAGCGATCCCAACGTGCACCCCGGCGCCGTGGACCCTTGCGGCGACGGCCTCGACTGGGACTGCTCGGGCGGGGACGCGCCGGACGCCGACGGGGACGGATTCGAAGACGCGGCCTGCTCCGGCGACGACTGCGACGACGCAAACGTCGACATCCACCCCGCGGCCACCGAGCTTGCTTGCGACCTGGTGGATGAGGACTGCGACGGGATCCTGGGCGTGGAGGACGGCGACGGCGACGGCTCGGACTGCGACCCCGACTGCGCCGACCTGAGCGACGCGGCCTGCACCGAGGACTGCGACGACGCCGCGCCCACCCTCTTCGGCGGCGCCCCCGAGCTCTGCGACGGCCTGGACAACGACTGCGATGGCGTCCTCCCCGACGACGAGCAGGACCTGGACTTCGACTTCGCGACGGAGTGCGAGGGCGACTGCGCCCCCCTGGACCCCTCGGTAGGCCCCACCGTGTTCGAGCAGTGCAACGGCCTGGACGACACCTGCGACGGCCTGCTCCCCCTGGACGAATCCGACATGGACGGCGACGGCGGCCTGGCCTGCGGCGACGACTGCGACGACAGCGACCCCGACGTCTACTTCGGCGCCCCCGAGCTCTGCGACGGAAAGGACAACGACTGCGACGCCACCATCGACGAGGAGGTGCTCGCCGACGTGGACGGCGACGGCTTCACCCCCTGCGACGGGGACTGCGACGACAGCGTGCCGGAGATGTTCCCCGGCAACCCCGAGGTCTGCGATTGGCAGGACAACGACTGCGACGGCCTCATCCAGCCGGTGGAGACCGACGGGGACGGCGACGGCCTGCCTCCCTGCATGAACGACTGCGACGACGCGGACCCCCTGGTCTCCGGCGACGCCACCGAGACCTGCGACGGCCTGGACACCGACTGCGATGGCTCGGTGCCCGCCGACGAGCAGGACGCCGACGCCGACGGCTACGTCCCCTGCCTGGAGCTGCTCCCGCCCCTGCAGGACAGCGCCCTGCCCGGCGACTGCGACGACGGCGACGCGGCGCTGCACCCCGGAGCTCCCGAGGGTTGCGACGGCCTGGACACGGACTGCGATGGCGTCTTGCCCAGCGACGAGGCCGACGTCGACGTCGACGGCTCCACCCCCTGCGAGGGCGACTGCGACGACGCCGACAGCGCCCGCTACCCCGCCGCCCTGGAGCTCTGCGACGACGTCGACCACGACTGCGACGGCGCCACCGACAACGGCCTGATCATCGACGACGACGGCGACGGCGCGGAGGCTCCCGGGTCCTGCCCCCCGGGAGACGACTGCGACGACGCAGACCCCGAGGTGCACCCCGCGGCGGCGGAAGCCTGCGACCTGCTCGACACCGACTGCGACGGGGACCTGGGCCCGCTGGAGCGCGACCGGGACGCCGACGGCTGGCTGGAGTGCGACGACTGGGTGGGCGCGGACGGTAGCGTGAGCGGCGGCGGCGACTGCCAGGACCTGGACGACGGCATCCACCCCGGCGCGGACGAGCTCTGCGACGGGCTGGACGGCGACTGCGACGGCGACGTGCCCGCCGATGAGACGGACGTCGACGGGGACGCGGTCCGGCCCTGCGGCGGCGACTGCGACGACACCCGGACGGAGGTCCGGCCCGGCGCCGCGGAGGCCTGCGACGGGCTGGACAGCGACTGCGACGGGACCACCCCCGACGACGAGGCCGACCCCGACGGCGACGGTTGGTTCGACTGCAACGGCGACTGCGTCCCCGACGACCCCCTGGTGCACCCGGGCGTCGTGCTCGACGTCTGCGACGGCCGGGACGACGACTGCGACGGCCGGGTGGACGAGCACGACGACGCCGACGAGGACGGCCACTCCACCTGCTCCAGCCCGCCGGACTGCCAGGAGGGGGAGGCGCGGGTGTTCCCCGGCGCGGCGGAGGCCTGCGACGACCTGGACAACGACTGCGACGGCGACATCGACGAGGACCTGCCGGGCTGCCTGCCCACGGACCTGTCGGCGCCCGGGCTGCACATCTCCTGCTCCCAGGGCGGTCGAGGCTCGCTCGGCTGGCTCCTGCTGTTGCCCCTGCTTGGCCTGCGTCGGAGGTCGTCGTGAAGGTCCTTGCCCTGCCGGGACTGCGACGCGGCTCCGTCGTGGGGGCGCTGGCCCTGGTCCTGCTCGCGGCCCTGCTGCTGTTGCCGACCCTTGCCGCAGCGGGCGAGGTCGACGACGCCGCCCTCAACGCCGACCGCGTCAACCAGGACGCCTGCCTGGCGGTGGGGGAGGGGCGCGAGGTCAACGAGGCCGGCGTGGCCATGGCGGAAGTGAGCGCGGTCTGGGTGGAGGTGGACCGGGTGCTGGAGGCGGCGCCGGAGCCCAAGCCCAGCTTCCTGCAGTATTGGCGGGGCGTGTTGGGGCAGTGCCTCGACCAGGACGAGCTGGCCCTGAAGGACCTGCAGGCCTTCGTGGAGCAGGAGTCGGGCAACGCGGTGTACGCGGACCTGGTCCGGGACGGCAAGCAGCGGATCACCCGGCTGGAGCGCTCGCTCGCGGGCATCGTCGACCGGCCCACGCCGCCGCTCCTGGTGATCTCCCTGGGCGGCGGCTACCAGCGCATGGAGGCTCCGTCGCTGACCGGCTGGAACTACGGCGTGGCCTCCGTCGACGTGTCCGTGCGCCTCATCGGCCCCCTCGCCCTGACCGGCTTCCTGCGCCTGGGCGTCTCCGACCTCAACCTGGACAGCGAAGGCGAGCCGGTGGCGTACGACGACGGCCAGCCCGGCCGCTCGGTGCTCCCGGTGTTCGGCCTGGGCCCGCTGCTGCGCTTCGCCGGGCCGGTCTACGGCTTCGTGGGCCTCCTGGCGCAGTTCTCCCCCGACGACCACCAGCAGCTGAACACCCCCTTCCTGGCCGGCGCCACCCTCACCGGCGGCGTGGAGATCCCCTTCGGCGACGCCCCCCTGGGGGTCAAGGCCTGGGGCGAGGTCGGCTTCCTGCACGCCTCGATCACCCTGCGCGGCATGGGCGGGCTGTTCGTTCGGTTGGGGGAGTAGCGACCCGCCGGCACCTCACCGCCTGGTTCCGGTCGAAGCCGGGCAGGCCTCCTTGCCGGCGCATGGTCCCCCGCCCCGGGCGGCTCAGCCCCGCCCCCGCCGCCACAGCAGGCCCAGCAGGAGCAGGCCTCGTCGCCGGCGGATGGCCCCGCCCCGGGCGGCTCAGCCCCGCCGCCGCCGCCACAGCAGGCCCAGCAGGAGCAGGCTCCAGCCGGTCGCGCCCGCCCCGCCCGTCGCGCAGCCGACGCAGCCGCCGCCCATCAGGAGGCTGGCTTCGGGGGGGAGGACCCAGGGCTGCTCGCCGCTGTCGTCGTCGTCGTCGGGGCCGACGCCGCTGTCGTCGTCGTCCGCTGAGTCGTCGTCGTCCGCTGAGTCGTCGTCGTTCGACGAGTCGTCATCGTCCGCTGAGTCGTCGTCGTCCGCTGAGTCGTCGTCGTCCGCTGAGTCGTCGTCGTCCGCTGAGTCGTCGT
>CALCXL010000513.1 GCA_937907595.1 uncultured Pseudomonadota bacterium | reverse complement strand
GGCGCCCTGTTCGGCTTCGTTCGGCTCGGCGGTCTCGGTCATTGTGTCTCCCGCGCGGCCTCCGAAGGGGTCGCGAGGACGGTCATGGAATGAAGCGCCCCGGTGGGGGGCTCCTCCTTCGTCGCCAACAACGTAAGAAGGGACCCAAGCTTGTCAAACCCGACGCGCCCTTGCTCGCGGCGCGCTCGATCTGCAAGATGGCGCGCCGCCATGCGCATCCTCCTCCTCCTGGTCCCCATCCTGCTCTGCTTGCCCGCGCTGGGCCACGCGCAGCCGTCGAAGACGACGACGGTGTCGGGCGAAGGCCAGGACACGCCGCGCCGGCTCCGCCAGCCGGAGACGCCCGAATCGCTCTACAACAAGGGCCTGGGGCAGATGAAGCGGGGGTACCTGGACGAGGCGATCATCTCGTTCGAGAAGGTGCGCAACCACTTCCCGTTCAACCAGTACTCCGTGCTGGCCGAGCTCCGGGTCGCGGACTGCCTGTTCGAGCGCCAGGCCTACCTGGAGGCGGTGGACTCGTACCTGCGCTTCCAGAAGCTTCACCCGCGGCACCCGGAGATCGACTACGTGGTCTACCGGACCGCCCGCGCCGAGTTCAAGCTGGCGCCGGTCGTGCCCCAGCGGGACCAGAGCCACAGCAGCCGGGGCCTGCGCCGCCTGCGCGACTTCGAGACGCGCTTCCCCGAGTCGCAGTACACCGGCGCCGTGCTGAAGCTGCGGGGCAAGGCCCTGGATCGGCTGGCGCGCGCGTCGATTCAGATCGGCAACTTCTACTTCAAGCAGAAGGAGTGGGGGGCCGCCGAGCGCCGCTACCGCCTGGCCGCCGCGGACTACCCCGACGCGCCGATCGTGGGCAAGGCCCGGTTCCGTCAAGCGATGTGTCTGCTGAAGCTGGGCGAGCAGACCGCAGGACGTGACGCCTTCGGCGCCCTCGCCGTGGCGGATCCCGAGTCGCAGTGGGGCAAGGCCGCGCTGCGCTGGATCGAGGACAATCCGGAGTCGGAGGACCCGTCGCCCGACGAGTCCCCGGCCCCTGCCGAGCCGCCGGTCGAGTCCCCGGCCCCTGCCGAGCCGCCGGTCGAGTCCCCCGCACCCGCCGATCCGCCCTCCGGCGACTGAGCCTCTCCGGCGCTCAGTCCGGCCCGGCGAAGGTCAGCACCGGCAAGCGTACCGGCGCCAGGCCGAGGTCCAGGCTCCGCCGCATGCCTCGAGCGTCGCCGCCCACCTGGTAGGGCACCTCCTCCTCGAAGGTGATGCGCACGCGCTCGACGAGGAAGTCGTACAGCTTCTCCGCCTCGTACTCCCCGGTCCAGATGCGCGGTAGCTCGTTGACGACCTGCGCCACCGACAGCGCGGAGACCCGCAGGTGCAGGTGCGAGTCCAGCGCGCAGGCGTGGGGCAGCATGCGCATGGCGTAGCCGTAGTAGGGCGTGGTGCCCACCGCCGTCATGTGGGCGGGCCCCTGGTACAGGATCCCCCCGGTCGGCACGACCTCCCCCACCCGGTCGCCGTGGCGGTCCACGCGCCAGGCCTCTCCCTCGAGCACCTCCACGGTGGCGATGGGTGCGTCTGGGCGGCTGGCGATGCGCGGCACGGTGCGGCCGAAGGCGGACGCGATGTAGACCCACAGCTGGTGGCTCAGGCCCTCCAGCGGCGTCTGCTTCATCTGCTGCTTGACCCAGCGGTAGTCGTTGAGGACGGCGGCGTCCCAGCCCAGGCCCGCGAAGGGGAAGTGGTCGCCCTCGGCCTGCACCAGGCGCAGGGGCAGCTCGCGAAAGGCCTCCCCCGCGGCCCAGCCGGCCAGGTCATCCACCGGGCTGCGGGCGCCGACCCAGGTGGCCAGCGCGTTGCCGGTGCCCAGCTTGAGCACGCCCAGTCGGGGGGGGCGCTGGTAGCGCACCATGCGGTTGGCCAGGTCGATGATCGTGCCGTCGCCGCCGCCCCCGAACAGCGTGCTGACGTTGGACTCCAGGGCCGACTCCAGCGCGTCCTCGGCCTCCTCCATGGATCGAGTCCAGTAGACGATCGCGTCGGGGGCGGCCCGGCGCAGCGCGCGGGCGAGGCGGGGACGAACGCGTCCGGCGTTGGCGTTGAGCACCACCGCGACGTCGCCGTCGGGGACGAGGTACTCGGGGGTCACCGACCCAGCAGGGCGTCGACCACCTCGCCCAGCCGGAAGGGCTTGGCGAGGAAGGACGCGCCGGCGGCCTTGAGCTGCGCCGCGGTGGCGGGCTCCGGCTCCAGGCCCGACGTGGCGACCAGCCGCACCATCGGGTCCATCGCGCGGGCGGCGTCGATGACGTCCGATCCGCGCAGGCCCGGCAGCTGCATGTCGACCAGGGCCACCTGGAAGGGCTTGCCGCGCTCCTGGCGGCTGCGGAGGAGCGCCACGGCGTCGGGCCCGTTGGCCACGCTCTCCACCATCGCGCCGCGGCTCCGCAGCGCGTCGTCCAGCATCATGCGCAGCGCTGGTT
>CALCXL010000512.1 GCA_937907595.1 uncultured Pseudomonadota bacterium | reverse complement strand
CGCGAGGGTCTGCTCAGGGCGGGCACCGATCCGGGGGACATCGACCGCACCATGGGGCTGCTGGAGGAGCGGGTCGCCAGCCGACGCACCGGGGCCCTGTGGATCCTGCAGTCCCTGGACAAGATCCCGGGCGACAACGACCTGGATCGCCACCGCAAGGTCGTCTCCCAGATGGCGGAGAACCAGGAGCGTGGGCTGCCCATCCACCGCTGGACCCTGGCCGAGCCGGGCCGGGAGAACGACTGGAGGGCGGGCTTCCGCCGGGTCGAGCAGGTGATGTCCAGCAAGCTGTTCACCGTGGGCCCCGACGACGTGGTGGACCTGGCGGCCAGCCTCATGGACTGGAAGCACATCCGCCACATCCCGGTGGAGGAGAACGGCCGCCTGGTGGGGCTGCTCTCCAGCCGCGCGCTGCTGCGCCTCATCGCCAAGGGCGGCAACGCCGACAAGACGGTGGCGGTGCGGGACGTCATGCGGACGGACGTGGTGACCATCGGCCCCGAGGAGAGCCCCCTGCGCGCCATCGAGCTTATGAAGGAGCACAGCCTGGGCGTGCTCCCCGTGGTTCAGGGGGACAAGCTCATCGGCATCGTCTCCGAGCGCGACTTCCTGACCATCGCAGGCAGGGTCCTCAAGGAGGCCCTTGGCGAGGTCTGAGCGACGCTCTCCAGGCGGCGAACCGCGTTCCTAGGCGGCGTTGACCGCCGAGACCACGTCGCGGCGCAGGTAGCGGGCCAGCTCCCGCATGCCGTCCACGCCGATCTTCGCCCCCAGCACCGCGTTGTAGTTGGTGGTGCCGTTGATGTCGTAGGTCCAGCGGTTGCCTTCGTCGTCCGTCACGAACTCGATGCCCGCGAGGTCGAGCTTCTCCGCGGCCATGAGCGCGATGTACGGGGCGACCAGGGGGTCGTCGGCGGTCATGGGGTCGGGCTGGAACTTGTCCTCGGGCGCGGAGCCGTCGGCGGGGCAGACGTCGGGCACGGCGTCGGCCTGGCAGGCGTCGCTGGGGCAGAGCTCAAAGCCCGAGGCCGTGGACGAGCGCATGGCGAAGAGGAAGCGATCGCCGACGATCTCCACCCGCGTGATGAAGGGCTCTGCGGGGGCGATGTACTCCTGCAGCACGATCAGCCCGCTGGGGCCGGGGTCGAAGTCGCCCGAGTCCAGGTGCTCGGCCAGCTGCTCGGACGAGCCGAAGAGCTGGATGCCCAGGCCCTTGCCGCCGCGGTTGTGCTTGGTGATGAAGGGGCCCTCGAAGGTGCCGGCCTGCTCGAGCAGCGCCGTCCGGCCCACCGCCATGACGGTCCGGGGGGTGCGGATGCCGTGCCGCCCCAGGGCCAGAGCCTGGCGGAGCTTGCTCATCTCCAGCTCGAAGGCGGCGCTGCCGTTGATCACCCGACGGCCCCAGGACTCCAGCCACTGCAGCCACTCGCGCATCAGCGGCACGGCGCTGGCGTGCCCGCGGGTGTGCGAGCTGGGGCTCATCCGGTTGATCCAGATGCCCTCGGGGGGGGGCAGGGTGGGATCGATCACGCCCTCGTTGACGTGGTGGCGCTGGAAGGCGAAGCCTTCGGCCTCCAACGCAGCCTCCAGGGGGGGCATCCACGCGGGGTTCTCAAACAGGACGTGCACGGTGGGCAGGCTCATCGTCGCTCCTAGGTTGGCGTAAGTAGCGTCTGACCAACCGAAGCGCCATAGCCGCCTGCCTGACCGGGCAGGTTTTCGGCACGCATGAAGTTGACTTCATATGAGACGCGCTTCATGCTTCGCCCATGAAGAGCACAGCAGGCAGGGGCCCCGCAGGGCAGGGGAGGGTCGATCACGATCACGATCACGATCACGAGCGTGCCGCGGAGCCCGCCCACGATCACGCCCACGATCACGCCCACGATCACGCCCACGATCACGCCCACGATCACGACCTCAGCGGGGGCGGCATGGGCGCGGCGGTGCAGCGGGCGCTCCTGGGCGCCCTCGTGCTCAACGGCGGCTACCTGATCGTGGAGGCCGTTGTCGGCTGGATGAGCGGGTCGCTGGCCTTGCTGTCGGACGCCGCGCACATGCTCTCCGACGTCGGCGCCCTGGCCCTCGCCTGGGGCGCGGCCAAGCTGGCGGCCACGGTGGCCCGCAAGCACCACACCTTCGGGCTGCGCCGCGCGGAGATCGTCGGCGCCTTCGTCAACGCGTTGACCCTGCTGCTCGCCTGCGGCTGGATCGCGTTCGAGGCCGTCGGGCGCTTGCTGGAGGGCCCCCCGCAGGTGGAGGGCGGGGCTGTGCTCGTCGTGGCCGTCATCGGGCTCTTCGTGAACCTGGGCAGCGCCTGGGTGCTGCACCGGTCGGACCCCCACAACCTGGGGGTGCGCGGCGCCCTGGTGCACATGCTGGCCGACGCGCTCGGCTCCGTGGGCGCCATCATCGCCGCATTCTTCCTCATGGCGGGCTTCCCGGCCGCGGACCCCATCGTGTCCCTGGCCATCGCCGGCCTCATCCTCGCAGGCACCTGGGGGCTCCTGCGGGACTCGGGGCGGGTCCTGCTGCAGTTCCCGCCCCCCGGCGCGGATGTC
>CALCXL010000511.1 GCA_937907595.1 uncultured Pseudomonadota bacterium | reverse complement strand
CGGCACCGACGCGGCGCGTTCACCGGCGCGATGCAGGATCGCCCCGGCGTCTTCGAGTCGGCGGACGGCGGCACGCTCTTCCTGGACGAGCTCGACTCCCTGCCCCTGGACCTGCAGCCCAAGCTGCTGCGGGTGATCGAGACCCGGCAGGTGGTGCGGCTGGGCGAGTTCGATCCCCGCAACATCGACGTGCGGCTGGTGGCTGCCTGCGGGCGATCGCCCGAGGACGCCGTGAACCGCGGGGAGCTCCGGCGCGATCTCTACTTCCGCCTGGCTGTGGTGCGCCTGTCCATGCCGCGCCTGGCCGACCGCCTGGAGGACCTGCCCCTGCTGGTGGAGACGTTGCTGGCCAAGATCGGTGAACAGCGGCTGGCGATCGAAGAGGGCCCCGCCCTGGAGCGCCTGCGCCAGCACCCCTGGCAGGGCAACGTGCGCGAGCTCCGCAACGTGCTGGAGCGCGCCCTGCTGATGGCGCCGCCGGGGGCCACCAGCCTGGATCAGCTGCCCCTGCGCCTGTCGCCGGTGATGACGGGGGGGCCTGAGCACCTGGCCGTCGCCCCGCGCTTCGACCTGCAGCTCCCCTACAAGGAGGCCAAGGCCCAGGCGGTCGCCGCGTTCGAGGAGGGCTACCTGCGCGCCGCGCTCTCCCGCAACGGCGCCAACCTCAGCCGCACCGCGCGCGACGTCGGCCTGACCCGCCACCACCTGCGCAAGCTGCTGCGCGAGCACCGCCTCATCGCCGGCGACCCCGAGTAGGGACCGTCAGTAGTTGGTGATGGTGCCCGTCCAGGTCTCCAGCACGTTGCCGAACTGGTCGAAGGCGCGGGCGCGGATCGGCCGGGTGTTGGCGTAGTTGAAGTAGTACAGCAGCTGGAACTGCGGGCCCGTGGCGTACTGCAGGTCCGTGGGCTCGTCGGTCAGGACGTAGCCGTCGATGTCGATGACGACGCGCTCGGTGCCGGCCGGGGCGTCCGCGTCGAAGCGGTAGACCATGGGCGAGACGCGGGACCAGTTGAGGGTCAGGTTCGGCGCCGGCACCCAGAGCTCGCGCTCGAAGGAGTCGATGAGCGCGCCGCTCTCGCTGAAGCCGCGGACCTCCAGGTTGCGCTTGCCCCAGTGGTTGAACTCGTACCAGAGGTCGTACTGCTCGGGGAACGCGCGGGTGCTGCCGTCGCGCATGTCGGGGAGCTTCCAGCCGTCGACCCAGTACTCGACCCAGGCCACGTCGTCGGTGGCGTTGGTGCTCAGGCGCATGACCGTGCCGGTGACCTCCTGGTCGACCACGCTGAGGATGGAGCCGCCCTCGGGTCCGGCGTCCAGGGCGACGTCGATGTAGCCGAAGCCCTCGGAGACCAGCCGCCCATCCGCGTCGTAACCCCGGGCCTGCAGGAGCCGCCCCGTGCCCGACTGGGAGAAGGTGTAGTTCATGGGGTAGCCGTCGCCCATCGCCACCGGCGAGCCGTGGCCCACGTCGGAGATCGGCCAGCCGTCCACCCAGTAGCGCACCTGGTAGGGGGCCGCGCCGGTCACCACCGAGGCGGCCATCTCGAAGGTCATGCCCTCGATCTTGGTGGCCGAGGGGTTCAGCTTGCCGCCGATGTTCTGCACCGTGACCGTGATGGTGTCCGTGGCGACCACCGCCCCCGATGCGCCGTAGCCCTTGGCCGTCAGGGTGCGCTCGCCGGTCTCGTTGAAGAGCACGCCGACGTGCACGGGGTTGGCCGTCAGGTCGTGGGCGATGCGGTAGGGGCCGGCCCAGATCTCGGTCTTGGCCACGCCCGCGGACGCGACCCGCATGATCACCGGGTTGGCCACGGTGTCGCCGTTGCGCGGGCTCTGGAACGCGATGCTGGCCGAGGGGGTCGCGGGGCTGGTGGGCAGCACGCCGTCCAGCACGTCGGGGGCGTCCACGCCGTCGGGGTCGTCCACCGGGGCTTCGGG
>CALCXL010000510.1 GCA_937907595.1 uncultured Pseudomonadota bacterium | reverse complement strand
TCGTCGTCGGCGTCCGCGGGGGCCTCGATCGCCACGGCCACGGCGTCGTCGTCCGCGGGGTCGTCGTCCACGGGGTCGACAGCTGGGTCCGAAGCAGGGTCGGCAGCGACCTCTCCCCCAGCCACTCCGGAGGTGACGTCGACCGGCGCGTCCACGGGCCCGCCAGCTTCCTTCGGCGGGGGCGCGACCGGCGCGGGGGCCCTGCCCATGGGCATCGTCGCGGGCGTGACGCCGAGCTCCTGGGCCATGTGGGCCACCTGGAACTCGATGCCGGCCAGGCGCAGGTTGACGTCCTCGTCGAAGCGCGCGCCCTGCTTCAGCCCGAACTGCAGGGCCGACAGCTCGCCGCGGATCGCCGTCAGCTCGTCCAGGAAGGTCTCCAGGGTCGCTCCCGAGTCGGCCAGGCGCTTGCTGGCGTTGGCGGTGCGGTCCTCCATGGCGTCGATGCGGTCGCGCTCGCGCCCCAGGTCCTTCTCGATCTCCCGGGACCGCTCCTTCGACGTGTCGATGTCCTGCTGCATCGTGAAGGTCACGCTGCGGCGGGTCTTGTCGATGGCGCAGCCCGGCGCCGTGGTCAGGGCGACCAGGAGGATCAAGCCGAGGGAGATGGGGCGGTTCATCGTCGTAGCAGCGTACTTCAACGCAGCGCGAAGACCACGCGGCGGTTGCGGGCCCAGGCGTCCTCGCCCGAGCCGCGCACCTCCGGCTGCTCTTCGCCGTAGGAGACCGTGCGCAGGTTCGACGCGTCCAGGCCCAGGTTCTCCAGGTACTGCCGCACCGAGTCGGCGCGCCGCTGCCCCAGGGACAGGTTGTACTCGGTGCTCCCGCGCTCGTCCGCGTGGCCCTCGAGCCGCACCCCCACCAGGGCCCGCTCCTCGATGCAGCGGGCGTTGGCGGCCAAGGCCTCCCGCGCCTCGTTCTTCAAGCCGGCGTCGTCGAAGTCGAAGTAGACGGTCTGCAGGTCGCAGTTGGTGGGCTCCGGCGGGGCCTGGACGGTGAAGGCCTTGCGGGCCACGGCCACGTCGCCCTTCGGGGTCTCCAGCCGCACGTCGTAGCTGCCCGAGGGCAGGTCGTCGGTGGCGCGGAAGGTCAGCTCGTCGGAGCTGACGATGTCGATGCCGCGGGCCCGGCGGCTGTCCAGGAACACCTCGGTTCCCTCCACGAAGCCGAAGCCGCTGACGGTCACCGTGACCGGTCGGCCCAGGGGCGTGCTGCTCGGCGCGACCTTGTCGATCCCGATCACCGCCTTGGGGACCGGCTCCTCATCGGGCACGGCCTCCGGCGGTGGCTTCGGCTTTGGGCAGCCGATGAGCAGGAGGGCGGCGAGGGCGGCGAGCAAGTGGCGGGGGGACATGGTCTGCGTTCCGTGGGGCATGGGCTGCGCGCCCTCGTGGTGGACGAGGAGCGGCGGAGCCGGAGGCGGTCCGACACCTGCACCGACGCCTGAGGGGTCGCGGGTATTCCCGGCGTGGCGCGCGCGGAACGTAGACCCCGCCCCTTCCTGGTGTCAACCGCCATGCGTGTGCGCGAGGCCGGTCGACGCGTTGGCGACGTGTCCTTGCGGCGGACGTCGCACCGGCCCTATGATTCGTGTCGAGAAGAACCCCTGCGCGGCGCGTGAGTAGCCAACCTACTGGCGAGCCCTACTCCAGGCTTTCGGGCCTTGTTCCTGGGCGGTGTGTGTTCCCCTTCTGTCAGGGGAACCTGAAGCGTCCACACAGGATCCTCCTTCTATGGGAGGGCACGACCATCGAGGCACCACGGTCGATGCGGGGACTTCCAGATTGCAGGGTCAGGATCTCGGTCCTGGCCCTGTTCCTGTTGGGGGCGATGGCCCCGGGCGCCGCCTCCGCCGATGCCCCGCGCGACCTGAGCGAGGGGAACGCCCTCAAGCGCGTCGACGCCTGCGAGGCGGCCCTGGAGCACTACCAGGCCGCGATGACCGCATCGCAGCCCGGCGACGGGATCTGGGAGGCGTCCGCCTACAACCGCGGCGTGTGCCAGGAGCTGCTGGGCCGCCTGGACGACGCCCTCGCCACCTACACCCTCATCCTGCGCCGCTCGCCGTCCACGCCCGCCCAGGCCGACGCCCTCTTCCGCCGCGGCATGACCCACACCCTCGCCCGCCACCCCGCGCGCGCGCGCGCTGACTTCCGACGGGCCGGCGCCCGGGTGCAGGACGACGTCTCAAGGCGACGCATCGAGGTCCAGCTGGGCTCGCTGGATCGATCCGCGGGGCGGCGCATGGCCGCTGTCACACGATTGGGGGACGCCGTACTGTCCCTGCGCGACGTCGTCGACGAGCTCCCCGACGAGCGCTGGTACCTGGCGCAGGCGCTGGTGGGGCTGGGCGATCTGCACGCCGAAGAGGCGGCCCGGGGTCTTCCCCGCGGCGACCTGGCGACCCTGACCACCGCCCTGGGCGAGCGCGCCGACGCCCTGGCGCTGGCCCAGGGCTTCTACATCGAAGCCGCCCAGCAGCAGCAGCCCACCTGGACCGCCGCGGCCACCCGCCGCCTGGGGGACGCCTACCTCGCCCTGGGGAGCCGGCTCCTGGAGCTTCGGGACGCACCGGGGCGGCTGAGCGCCTTCGAGCAGACCGGACTGGCGGCGTGGATCGACGGCCGCAGCCCCGAACTGCACCGCAAGGCGCGCGACGCGTACCGGCTCTGCGCCGACGTGTTCACGGAGACGGCCCTGGACGACGCCTCCACGAAGGCATGCCGCGCGGCCCTCGACTCCTTCCCCGAGGATCGGCTGCGCCGCCCGAGCGCCCCCTGATCGCCCGGCGGGGCGCCTGTCAGACCTCGCCGAAGTGAATCCCCGTAGCGCGCGCCACGCTGACGAGCTCCCCCTGCGGGTCGACAAGGTTCGGCTCCGCCACCGCGTCCGCCATGGGCACCGGCACGACCCGCTGCCCGCGCAGGGCCGCCATCGTGCTGAAGTTCCCGGCCAGCACCTGCCGGGCCGCGCAGACCCCGAAGCGGGTGGCGAGGATCCGGTCGAGGGAGCTGGGCGTGCCGCCGCGCTGGACGTGACCCAGGATGGTCGTCCGCGCCTCCAGGCCCACGCGTTCCTCCATCTCCATCGCCACCACCTGGCCGATGCCGCCCAACCGGCCCTTGTCGAAGCCCGTGGCGACGGTGCGGTAGAAGATCGGCTCTCCGCCCGCGGGGGCGGCGCCCTCGGCCACCACCACGATGGAGAAGTTCTTGCCGCGGTCGCGGCGTGCGGTGATGGCCGCCGCCACGGCGTCGAAGCTGAAGGGGATCTCCGGGATGAGGATCACGTCGCCGCCCGATGCCATGCCGGCGTGCAGGGCGATCCAGCCGGCGTGGCGCCCCATGACCTCCACCACCATCACGCGGTGGTGGGACTCGGCCGTGGTGTGCAGGCGGTCGATCGCCTCGCTGCAGATGCCGACTGCGGTGTCGAAGCCGAAGGTCTGGTCGGTGGCGCTGAGGTCGTTGTCGATGGTCTTGGGCACGCCGACCACCGGCACGCCCAGTCCGCTGAAGCGGTCGGCGATGGACATGGTCCCGTCGCCGCCGATGACGACCACCGCGTCCAGCCCGTGCTTCCTCACCGTGGCCACCACCCGGTCGGTGACGTCCCCGGTGACGCGCGCGCCGTCGATCAGCCCGTCGAAGTCGAAGGGGTTGTCGCGGTTGCTGGTGCCCAGGATGGTGCCGCCCCGGGGCAGGAGCCCGGAGACGGCGCTGCCCGCCAGGGGCAGGGTGCGGTCGGTGATCAGCCCCAGGAAGCCGCCGAGGATGCCCACGGTCTCCGCGCCGTCACCCTCCAGCTCCAGGGTCCGCACCACGGCGCGGATCACCGCGTTGAGGCCGGGGCAGTCGCCGCCGCCGGTCAGGATTCCTACACGCATCTCGAGCCTCCTGGGTTGCCCGCCAGCCGCGGGGGGCGCCAGTGTAGAGTCCGGGCCACGGAGAGAGCGACATGCGGCGATTCCCCAGCTTCCTCGCGGCCCTGTTGATCGGCTGCGCGTCCACGGTCTGCCTGATCGGCTGCGCCCCGGCAGGCGACGACGACGACAGCGCCCGCGTCATCCCGCCGCCCGACGGCTGCAACCTCACGGCGCTCTCCACCGTCGTCTTCCAGTTCCACCTGCACTGGGGCGGCGTCGACTACCCCCAGGGCGAGCTGGTCGACCTGCTGAACAGCCTCGGCTTTTCCGAGTTCGTCTTCCCCTTCGTGGGCCAGGTGACCGAGCTGGGCGACGACCCGGACAGCAACTTCCAGGCGATCACCGCGATGGAGGTGGCTCCGAAGGGCGAAGAGCCGCTGAAAGACCCCAACTGGCTGCGCGTCACCTACCAGCTGCCCCTGGGCTACGACCTGCCGGTGGCCTTCGGGGACCCGCTGGGGGTCGAGCTCAACCTGAACCTGAGCGGCGAGCACCTCATCGCGGCCTTCAGCCTCTGGGACCTGCCCGAGGACGGCGACCCGTCGATCCTCTTCCTGGCGGAGCCGTCGGAGCTCGGCATGGCCTACGCCCCCGGCGACGACCACCCGCTGCTCCAGAGCGTGACCCTGCGCGACCGCGCGTGCCCCAACCTGACGGAGACGAACTGCGCCTCCGTCTACAACCTGTCCCTGGACGTCACGTCCCGCCTGAGCGAGGACGGCAGCGCCGGCGGCGAGTCGTTCGAGCTGTGGCCGACGGAGTCCACGGACTTCGGCATCGGCGGACCCGAGTACCGGTTCGTCAACGCGTGGAGCTACGCCCACCGGGAGGTGCAGAACTGCAACAACGGGTACGACTACACCGCGCAGCGGAAGTCGTTCTTCATCACCCGGAGCGAGTTCGCGCCCTGATCCCCGGAGGGACCGCGGGCGGGGGCTGAGCGACCTGGCGACCGATCCGGCCGCCGGCGCTCAACAAGCCCTCAGGACATGGGGCCGATGACGTTCGGGTTGCCGCCGCCCCCGCCGCCCTTGCGACGACGCCGACGACGCTGTCCGTCGCCTCCACCGCCACCGCCGCCACCACCGCCGCTGCCGTGGTTGCCGCCGCCGCCGCCGCCCTTGGGCCGCTTGGCGAACGCGTTGAGGATCTCGCCATCGTCGTCGAACTCGACGGTGACAAACTCCCAGCCGTCCTCACCGATGTCGGCGAGCTCGGGAGCTGTCAAAACGTGCAGGACACGGTATTCCCACCGCACCATTGCAA
>CALCXL010000509.1 GCA_937907595.1 uncultured Pseudomonadota bacterium | reverse complement strand
ATCATCTCCTGGACCTGGTAGCGCACCGTGTCCCGGTTCTCGAAGAGGAAGCAGAGGTAGGGGCCCACGCGGTACCGGCGCAGGCGCTTCGCCTCCAGCACCTGGACCCGGAGGTCGGGGCGCAGGTCGCTGTAGGTGACGTAGTCGACGATCTCTTCGCGGGCGACGGGCCTCATGTCTCTTCTCCGGGGTCGCTCGGGAAGCCGTCCTCGCGGTACGAGCGGGCGAGCACGGTCATGGGGTGCATGGGCTTCTTGCCCGCGTGCTGCTGGAACTGCACCGCGGCCAGGGGGCAGTCGGTCACCCAGACCTCGCTCCCCGCCTCCTTCATGTCAGCGAAGGCCTTGCGTCCGTAGATCTGGCTCTTCTCGAAGCCCTCGACCTTCATGGCGTAGGTGCCGTCGTGGCCGCAGCACTCCAGGGCCATGCTGGGCTTGCTGCCGGTCTGCTTGCGGATGACGTCGCGCCCCCGGAAGCCGACGCGCTGGGCCCGCAGGTGGCAGGGGGCGTGGTAGGCGAAGGTCTGCCCGGGGCTGGACTTCGACTCGGCGAAGCGCTCCTCCTTGCGGATGTCCCACAGCAGCTCGCCGGCGTCGCGCACGGCCGCGGCGAGGGCGTCGGCGCGCTCCTTGTCCTCGGGGCCAACGAGCTCGGGGTACTCCTGGCGCAGCATCATCGAGCAGGTGGGGTTGAGGGCCACGACCTTGGCCCCGCGCTCCACGAAGGGGCTCAGGCGGTCCAGGTTGGCCTTCGCCTGCTTGCGCACCTGCTCCAGGTTGCCGTACTCCCAGGCCGGCATGCCGCAGCACTCCAGGCCCTTGACGCAGGTGGTGGGCACGCCGTTGGCCTTCATCACCTCCAGGGCGTCGTGGCCGATGGCGGGCTCGTTGTTCTGGACGTAGCAGGTCTGGAACAGGACCGCCTCGGCCTCCAGATCGTCGAAGGACTCGCCGTTCGCCTTCGCCTCGGACTCGAAGGTGCGCGGCGCGAAGTCGGGCAGGAGCTTGTCCCGGTGCACGCCCAGCAGCTTCTCCATCATCCAGCGGTGCGGCGCGACGTTGTTCGCTGCGTTGGCCAGACCCAGGCTCATGCGCGCGAACTTGCTGGTGGTGTCCGGGTCGCCCAGCACGCGATCGCGCACGCTGTGGCCGTGCTCCCTGCCCTCCACGGCCCGGAAGCGGTGCACCAGGCGGGGGAAGTCCAGCTGGAACTCGTGGCCGCCCCGCGGCGTGTAGGGGCACTCCACCTCACAGAGCTTGCACTGGAAGCAGGCGTTCATGACCTGCGAGGTCTCATCGAAGGTGACCTTCGTGACGTCGCCGTCGTGCGCGTCCACGAAGCGGAACAGGTCCTTGAAGCTGTCGCAGTACTTGAAGCACATGCGGCAGCCGTGGCAGAGCTCGAACGCCCGCTCCAGCTCGCCGTTGAGCGCGTCGCGGTCCCAGTAGCGCTCGTCCTTGGTGTCGTAGGACAGGCCTGGCGTCGGCTGGTAGCTGATGTTGGTGGTCATGGCCGATCAGGGTAGGCGGGGCGCGCGCGCAGGGCGAGCCGACACGGTGGGCAGAACGAACAAAGCGGCCCCCGCTTGCGACGGGGACCGCTTCGAATGCTGGGAGCGGAGCCCCTAGAAGTTGTCGTCGAGCAGCGCCTGGAAGCGGCCGGCGTGGCTCTTCTCGGCCTTGGCCAGGGTCTCGAACCAGTCGGCGATCTCGTCGAAGCCCTCGGCGCGGGCCGTGGAGGCCATGCCCGGGTACATGTCGGTGTACTCGTGGGTCTCACCGGCGACGGCGGCCTTGAGGTTGTCCTCGGTGCCGCCGATGGGCAGGCCCGTGGCGGGATCGCCCACCTTCTTGATGTAGTCCAGGTGGCCGTGCGCGTGGCCGGTCTCGCCCTCCGCGGTCTCGCGGAAGTTGCCGGCGATCTCCGGGTACCCCTCAACGTCCGCCACCTTGGCGAAGTAGAGGTAGCGGCGGTTGGCCTGGGACTCGCCCGCGAAGGCGGCCTTGAGGTTGTCGTGCGTCTTGGAACCGTTGAGGTCTGCCATGGATTCTGCTCCGTGGGGTCCGTGGACCCGAAGGGTGATGGGGGAGGGTGAAGCGGGCGAACTCTTAGCAGGAGGGCCGGCGACCTGCCACTCCATCGGTTGGGGAGGGGGGCTGGTGATCGTCGACGCGGGGGGTCAGGGGCCTTCGGGATCGCCTCCATCCGGCTCGGGGTCCTCGGGGGGAGGCTCCCCGGGGTGCATTGGGGGAGGATCGGGGATGCGCGCGCCCGGGGGAAAGCGGAAGAGCAGCACGCCGCCCGCCAGGGGGGGCAGGGCCTCGGCCCCGTGCTCGTCCAACCAGGCCTCCATGGGCCAGGGGTGGGGTGGCGCCGACTCCCCGGGGCTGACCACGAGCAGGGCGCGGCCCGGGGCCTCAGCGCCGTTGATCATGATGCGCAGCTCCTCCTCCTGGGACTCCATGTCCCCCGAGAAGTCCGAGGGGGCGAACCAGAAGCGGGCGCCGTCGTCCTGGTTGCAGCGGTGGCGGGGCTCCTCCAGGTCGAAGCACGGGCGACCGAGGCGCTCCACAGGCCAGCGGGCGGCGACAGGATCCAGGTGCTCGGGCTCGTCGTTGAGGAAGCGGTAGCCCCAGAGGTACGCGATGACGTCGCCGGGCCCTGCGTCGACGTAGAACGCGCGGACCTGCTCTCCGGCGGAGGCGTCGACGGCGGCGGCGGCGGCGGCGGCCTTGTCCCGGTGCCAGGTCCGGGCCGAGCCCGTCCAGGGGAGGGCCAGCGCGGTCGCCCCGATGAGCACCGCCACGGCGCCGATCCGCCCCCACCGAACCCCCAGGGAGGCGTAGCCGCAGGCCGCCGCCGCCGCGAGGAGGAGCTGTGGGACCGAGAAGTAGTGCGTGAGTCGGGGGTCGGCGACGTGCATCGAATAGAACAGCGCCAGGGCGGCGAGCCAGGCGGCGGCTTGTGCCAGCAGCAGCAGCGTCAGCCGACGGGGGCCGGCGACGAGGCCTGCGACGACGCCCAGGCCCATCCACCCGGCCAGCACCCCGGAGCCCGCCTCCGGCACGAAGCGGGACCGCAGGATGTGGCCGACCTGGCGGACCCAGGGATCCTCGCCCTCCCCGATGTGAAAGGTCCAGGGGTCCCCGGTGCGCAGGAGCGAGCCCGCGACCACGAACCCGCAGGACAGGCCGACCAGCGCGGCCCAGGCGAGGCGGGGTCGGCGGGCGCCGCTGCGCAGGGACAGGAGCACGAACAGGGCCTGGGCGCCCACCGCCGCGAAGGCGAGCACGTGCACCTGGGCGGTCAGGCAGGACAGCACCCCCGCCCACAGCCAGGCCTCCAGATCATCGCCGTCCAGGGCTCGGGCCAGGGCCGCGCTGGAGCAGGCGACCAGCAGCAGCGCCCAGGGGTAGGGCGAGGTGTTGAGGCCGTAGTTGGCCTGCAGGGGGGAGGTCGCAGCGAAGCCCAGCAGCAGCAGCAGGGCCGCAGCGGAGGTCCGGCGGGCGGCGGCGAGGCCCAGGACCAGGGGCGCGAGCAGCGAGGCGGCGAGGGTGGCGCCCCAGTGCACCCACTGGCTGGTCTCCAGGGCCATTCCTGCGCCGTGCACCATGCCGGACAGCGGCGGGTGCAGGCCCTCCCAGGACAACGCCCAGCCCGGCAGCCAGAGGGAGCGCAGATCCCGGGCCTGGGGCTCGTAGTAGGCCAGCCAGTCCACCCCCCAGACGTTGAGGTGCCAGGGGAGCAGGTCCAGGCGGAGGCGCAGACCGATCGCCAGCAAGGCTGTCGCAGCGGCGGCGATCGCGATGAGGGGGGCGCGCGGGGGGCGGGCGTCGATCACGGGACCGGGCGGCTCGCGCGCGTCACGCTCGGTCAGGCCTCTTCGGTCGCGGCGGCGGCGGAGGCACGCTGAAAGGCCTCCACGATCTTGACGTAGCCCGTGCAGCGGCAGAGGTTGCCGGCGATCGCCTCCCGGATCTCCGTGTCCGTGGGGTGGGGGTTCCTCTCCAGGAGCGCCTCCCCCACCATGATGAAGCCGGGGGTGCAGAAGCCGCACTGCGACGCCCCACACTCGGACCAGGCCTGCTGCAGCGACGAGAGCAGCGCCCCCTGCTGGACGCCCTCGATGGTGCGGACCGAGCGGCCCTCGCAGTCCATCGCCAGGGTCAGGCAGGACAGGCGCGGTTCGCCGTCGATCTGGACGGCGCAGCAGCCGCAGGTGCCCATGTCGCAGCCACGCTTCGTCCCGGTGAGCCCCAAGGGGCCCCGGAGCACGTCCAGCAGGAGTTCGTGAGGGCGCACGGCTCCCTGCCAGGTGCGTCCGTTGATCTCCAACGTGACGATCTGCAGGGCGGGCGAGGGGCTGTGGGTGGCGTCGGTCACGGCCGGCACGATACCATTCCGCCGTGCCGCGAACCCCCTCCCTCCTCGTCGTCTTGGCGCTCCTGGTTGCCGGCTGCGGGCGGGAGGCGGCCCCGCCCCCGGTGCCGGAGCCCCAGCCGACGCTCCGACTCGCGGTCTCCCACGACGTCGGCCTCCTCGTGGAGCGGTGGAACCGCGCGATGGGTGAGGAGGCAGCGGGGCACGTGCACGTCGACGTGACGGCCGACTCGCTGGCCTACGCCGCCCTGCTGGATGGCGCCGTGCACGCCGCGCTGGTGCATCGCCGGGCGACCCCCGCCGAGGATCGTCGGGCCCGGGGGAACGATCTGATCGACGGCGACGGCTTCACCTACCTGAAGTTGGCGGAGACCCCGGTGAGCCTGCTGGTGCACGTCGACAACCCCGTGCAGGTCGTGACCGTGCAGCAGGCCGCGGGGCTGTTGGGGGGCTGGCTGTCCTCCTGGGCGGAGGTGGGGGGCAGCGACGCCGAGGTCCGGCGCTTCGTCCGGGAGGCAGACACGGCCACGTGGCAGGTGGTGGACGCCTGGTTGGGGGAAGCGAAGCCCGCGTCGGGCCAGACGCTGCCCGACGCGCGCGCGGTGGCCACGGCGGTGGCGGGTCTCCCAGCGTCCCTGGGCACCGGAGGGGGCCTGCCGGGTCGCGGCGTGCGATCCCTGGGCCTGCGCTTGACCACAGGGGAGCTGATCATGCCGATGTCGACCGCCGGCAGCGGCGCCGTCTGGCCCTTGCAACGCTCCCTCGTCCTGGTGACCCGGGGGCCCCGTCGCTCCCTCGTGGACGGTTGGGTGGCGAAGATCACCACCCCCGAGGCCCGGGCGATGGCCGAACAGAACGGCTACGTCCTGGCGGGCCCGGCGCCTTGAGCGAGGCGCCCCGGCGGCTGCTGATCGTCGGCTGGGACGGGGGGAGCTGGAACGCGCTGGAGCCCTGGATCGAGGCCGGGCGGCTGCCCGTTCTGGCGAAGCTGCGCGCCGAGGGGGTCTGGGGCGGGCTGCGATCCACCGCGCCCCCCGTCACCCCCGCGGCGTGGACGAGCATGGCCACCGGGCTGGATCCCGGGCGGACCGGGGTGCTCGGCTTCCGACACCTGGACCTGCGGCGTCCGTCGGGGCACTGCGCCACCATGGCGTCGTCGGCCGATCTCGCCGGGCTGACCCTCTTCGAGCACGCGCTGGAGCAG
>CALCXL010000508.1 GCA_937907595.1 uncultured Pseudomonadota bacterium | reverse complement strand
AAGATCACGTGGAAGGTCGGCTCCATCGGCCTGAGCGGCCCGCTGACGCCCGGCACCCACCAGACCTTCGCGTCCGGCCCCCTGACCATCCGGGACAAGACGCAGGACCTCAAGGCGCCCGTCACGCTGACGGTGACGGAGGACGGCGCGATCACCGTGGAGTCGTCCTTCTCGGTGTCCCTGGAGTCCTACGGGGTCGACCGGCCCACGCTGCTGTTCGTGCCGATTGAGGACGAGGTGCCGATCCGGGTGAAGGTCACCTTCCCCGCCGACGCCTCCGTGTTCGCCCCGGCCCCCACGCCCGCCCCCGAGCCCAGCCCCGAGGCCGTCGACCCGCCCAGCGACCCGGCCCCCGCGGAGACCGAATGAACCGAGCCCCCGCCCTCCTCCTCGCCCTGGCGATGCTGCTGCCGGCTCCGGCGCTGGCCCGGGGCTTCGGCGCGCCCCCGACCCTGGATTGGGACCGGCCCGAGCCGCCGCGCACGGAGCCGCCGCGGGACCAGCACACCGAGGACGTCGACTTCGACTCCTTGAGCCTGGACGAGAAGCGCAAGATCCAGAAGAGCCTGGAGGTCCGCCGCAAGATGGTCGACGTGCACACCGTGCTCGCGTTCGTGGCCTCGGGGATGATCGTGGCGACGGAGGTGGTGGGCGTCATCAACAGCTCCTTCCTGGAGGAGCCGCCCGACGGCTTCAAGCGCACCGATCTGGAGCCCAGCCTGGCCGTGCATCGCGCCCTGGCCACCGGCGCCATGATCTCGTACTGGGGCTCCGGCGCCGTCGCGTGGGCCATGCCCCCGGCGCTGCGCTTCAACCAGCAGGGGCAGCCCCAGACCAAGAAGGTCGACTCGGGCGAGCTGCACGCGATCCTGTCGATCATCCACGGCATCGCCATGGGGACCGTGCTGGTCACGGGCATCCTGCAGGCCAACGTCATCCCCGCCAGCGACGCCTGGGGCGCGGTGGAGAGCACCCACGCCATCGCCGGCTTCACCGCGGCGGGCACGGTCATCGCCGCCGCCATCGTGATCGGGACCCTCTGATGCGCACCTTTCCCGGCTGCGCGCTGATCGTGGTGGGCCTGGGCCTGGCCGCCCTCACGCTGGCCGCCTGCGACCCCGACCTGCCCGCCCAGGAGTTCCCGGATCCGGCGGCCTGCAGCGACCTGAACCGCGGCGACCTGGACGGCTTCGAAGCGGAGGCGGCCCCCATCTTCGCCACCTACTGCTCCTGGTGCCACGACAGCGCCCGGGACACGGCGGAGGACCGCAAGGGCGCGCCCACTGGCGTGAACTACGACGACTACGACTACGCCGTGGCCAACACCTTCCTGACCTGGGCCCGCATGGCCGATCGGTCCATGCCGCCCATGGGCAAGCTGCCGACGGCCGAGGAGTATCGGACGATGATGGACTGGCTCAGCTGCGCGGACGCCTGGCGCGAGGCCAACCGCCGGGGCAGCGCCGGCGACGACGACGACAGCGCCGGGTAGAGCACCGACCCGGATCAGGCGCGAGGGCCTGCTGGTTGCCTCCGCCGCCGCGGGTCGATACCTTCCGGCCCCCAAACCGGAGGCTTCATGCGATTCGACGGCCGCGCTGACGATGCCATGCGCGAAGTGCGCATCACCCCGAACTACCTGGACTTCGCCCACGGCTCCTGCCTGATCGAGGTCGGCAAGACCCGGGTGCTGTGCACCGCCATGATCGAGGAGTCGGTGCCGCGCTGGAAGCAGCACGAGGACGCCGGCTGGGTCACCGCCGAGTACGCCATGCTCCCCGGCTCCACCCCCCGCCGGACCCGCCGCGGCGTCAGCGCGGGCCGCCCCGACGGCCGCACCGTGGAGATCCAGCGCCTCATCGGCCGCGCCGTGCGCACGGTCGTCGACTTCAAGAAGCTGGGGCGCCGCACCATCTGGCTGGACTGCGACGTGATCCAGGCCGACGGCGGCACCCGCTGCGCCTCCATCACCGGCGCCTGGGTGGCCCTGGCCCTGGCCTGTGAGAAGCTGCACCGCGAGGGCTCCATCACCGAGTCGCCCCTGATGGACACCGTCGCCGCGGTCTCCGCGGGCGTGGTCGGCGGGATCGCGGTCCTGGACCTGCCCTACCCCGAGGACAGCACCGCCGACGTGGACATGAACATCGTCGTCACCGGCGACGGGCGGCTGATCGAGGTGCAGGGCACCGCGGAGAAGGTCCCCTTCACGCGCGACGTGCTCAACCGGCTGACGGACCTGGGCGAGCTCGGCTGCGCTCAGCTCCGCGACCTGCAGCTGGCGGCGGTGCCCGGCGTGAGGGTGGGAGCCGGATCGTGACCGTGGAGGTCATCCTGGCCACCCGCAACCCGCACAAGCTGCGGGAGGTCCGGGAGATCCTGGCCGGCACCGCCTTCTCGGTGGTCTCCACCGACGAGCTGGACGCCTCCCTGCCGGACATCGTCGAGGACTCGGACACCTTCCGCGGCAACGCCGACAAGAAGGCCCGCACCCTGGCCGCGCACTTCGGCCGCGTGGCCATCGCCGACGACTCGGGGCTGGAGGTCGACGCCCTGGACGGCGCGCCGGGCGTCTGGTCCGCGCGCTTCGCCGGGGTGGACGGGCACGGGGCCGACGAGGCCAACAACGACCGCCTGCTGCGGGATCTGGCCGACGTCGCCGACGCGCAGCGAACGGCCCGCTACCGCTGCAGCCTGGCCATCGTGACCCCCGACGGCCGCTCGGCCTACAGCGACGGGACCTGCGAGGGCCGCATCGGGCACGAGCGCGTAGGCGCCGGGGGCTTCGGCTACGACCCCCTGTTCCGGGTGGGCGGCGACCCGGCGGGGCGGACCATGGCGGAGTATTCGCCGTCGGAGAAGAACGCGATCAGCCACCGCGGCGTCGCCCTGCAGCGCCTGCTGCCCATGCTCCAGGAGCTCTGCGGCTGATCCCGGTCGGCTCGACCGGCGCTACTCGGGCTCGCCCCGGGAGCGGGGGAGGGCCGGCACCAGGGGCAGGGAGCGGTGCACGCCGTCGGCGTCGGGCATGCGCCCCGCCCGCTCGTACAGGCGGCGGGCCAGGTCCCAGGCGTGCCGGGCGCGCTGCATCTGGTCGCGGCCAGCGGCCATGTCCCCGGCGAAGCGGGCGCAGGAGGCCAGCTCCTCGTCCACCAGCCCGGTGTGCACCAGGATCTGCCAGCCGGCCTTGATGTGGCCGTCCCAGCGCGCCCAGTCGCCCTTGAAGGCCAGGGCCGGCAGCAGGCTCAGGTGCACCCGCCCGGCGTCGGCCACGTCGCCCCGGGCGTCGAACCAGAGCAGGCACTCGCGCAGCAGCGCTTCGCTCTCGTCGAACTGCTCCCGCAGCGCCAGCACCTGGGCCAGGGCCATGCGCACCCCGCTCGCCTGGGGCCCGCCCAGGGCCTCGTAGCGCTGCAGGGCGGCCCGGTAGTGGGCCTCGGCGCCATCGAAGTCCCCGCGCAGGCGGCAGGCGAGCCCGTGCACCACGTGGACCGCGGCCTCGCCCGAGCGCGCGCCGACCCGGCCGAAGTAGCCCCGCGCGAGGGCGATCAGCTGCTCGGCCGCCGCCAGGTCCCCCGACCGGGCGGCGAGCGCGGCCATGGCCACCAGCGTCCGGCCGGCGCCCAGGGGGTTCTGCACCTTCTCGGACAGGATGAGCGCCTCCCGGTGCAGCGCCTCCGCCTCGGTGCGCTGGCCCATGGCCTCAGCCACGTGCGCCTGGGTGGCCACGCAGAGGGCCAGCAAGCGGTTGTCGTGCACCCGATCGGCCTGCTCCCGCACGTCGGCCAGGGCCTCCTGCGCTTGCTGCAGCTCGCCCCGTCGGCGGAAGCGGTAGGCCTCCTCGTAGCCCAGGGACATCAGCAGCCGGCCGCCGCCTCCGCGGGGAACGGCGTCGCGGACCCTCTGGGCTTGGAGATCGAAGGCGACGTCGTTGCCCCGCAGCCCCGCCAGGCGCACTTGCAGCAGCGCGCCGAAGCCCCGCCGCAGGTCTGTGGGGGGCAGGTCTGCGGCGGCGATGCAGCGCTCGTACTGAGCCAGCAGCGCCTCTCCCTGGCGCAGCTCGCCCACGTCCAGGCGGGCGCCGATCGCGTCCTGCAGGGGCTGCAGCGCCTCCTCGGAGCGCCCCGCCCGCACCAGGTGGCCGGCGATGCGCTCGTGGGGCTTCGGTCCCAGCTGACCCCGCAGCCAGCGGGCGCACAGCAGGTGGTGCTCCTGGCCACGCGCGGCCTCCACCGCCCGGCGCTCCAGGGACTCGCGCAGCATGCCGTGGGCGAAGGACCAGCCGCCCTCGGGGCCCTCGGGCCCGCAGACCGCCAGGCTGGCGTCCAGGAGCTCGTCCAGCAGGCCCTCGGACGGAGCCACCCGCGCGTTGCGGCAGAGGTCGGACCACTCGGGCTGGTCGATGTCCGTGCCCAGGGCCGCGGCCAGCTCCAGGGCCAGACCGTCCGCTGGGGGGCGCGGCTGCAGGAGCTGCTCCACGCGCTGCAGCCAGACGGTGTGCACCGAGTCGGGGATGGCGACGTCGGCGCCCTCGCGCAGGCGGAAGCCGACGTCGGCGCGCTCGAGCAGCCCCCGATCGACCCAGTCGCCCACCAGCTGCACCGTGAACAGGGGGTTGCCGGCGGTGCGCTGCTCGATCGCCCGCGCCAGGCCGGGCTCCAGCTGCAGCAACCGACGCACCATGCGGGCGCGCTCCCGGGGCTCGAGGGGGCCGACGTCGACGGCGTAGGCGTCGGGCTGCGCGACGATCTCCTCGATCAGCTCCAACTCGGGCGAGGCCGGCCCCGCGGCGTCGTCCCGGGCCGTCATCACCAGCAGGATCGGCGCCGGCTCCCGGTCCTGCACGGACAGCACGTGCCGGGCGAAGTCCAGGGTGTCCAGGCTGTGGTGGGCGTCGTCCAGCCAGACGATCAGGGGGCGATCCCGGGCCAGGCGGACCAGGGTGCGGTGGATGAGCAGGCGGCGCTCCCGCCCGCCCATGCCCCGCGCCGGCTCCCCGTCGATGTCCGGCGACGGCCCCACCGCGCCGCCGAGCAGATCGACCAGGGCCCGCGCCTCCTCGGGGTCGTCCACGCCCTGCCGACGCAGCAGCCACTCCATGCGCGCCTGCGCCTGCAGCCGGTCCAGGCCGCGGAGGTTGAAGTGGCGGGCGAGCATGTCCTGCAAGCCCTCGGAGCTGCCGCCGCCGGGGCTGTGGGTGGCGCGCAGCGTGGCGACGCCGGCGATCTCGTGCCCCCGCTCGCACAGCCACTGGGCCAGGCGGCTCTTGCCGCAGCCCGCCGATCCCCGCAGCACGACCGCGCTGGCCCGCCCGAAGGTCTGCACCGCCCGCAGCACCTCCCACAGCGCGTCCCGCTCGGCCACGCGCCCCACCACGGGGATGCTGCGCAGCCAGAACAAGCCCAGTCCCGTGCCCATCAGGGGGTCCGCCTCGGCCGATTCGGCGTCCTCGGGACCCTCCCAGGTGGCGGGCATGGGGGCCATGTCCAGGGTCGGGTGGCCCTGCCCTGCCGCCAGGAAGCTGCCCGAGTTGAAGGAGCTGTTCGCGTCGTCCGGGGGCCCCTGGATGGTGGTGAGGCCCGGGTC
>CALCXL010000507.1 GCA_937907595.1 uncultured Pseudomonadota bacterium | reverse complement strand
CGCGCCGGGGATCGTGAACTGTTGCGGCTCGTCCGGGGTGAGGCCGATGTCCTCCTCGGAGTCGAACTCGATGGACGGGTCCATCGGAGCCATCGCAGGAGCGAAGAGGGGCTCCCCCGCCAGCGGCCGATCCCGCCCTGCCCGCGGACCGGGGGCTGCCCGGGTGGTCGGCACACCCCGTGCTAGGCTTTGGGTGCATGCCCGTTCGCCGTCTGGTCTCCGCCCTGCGCGACGTCTTCAACCTCCCGGCCGACGGCGAGGCTGTGCACCCCGCTGATCGCATCCCCCCCGTGCCGCTGCCGGTGGACGCTCCGGACGGCTGGCGCTCCTTCGAATCGACGTACGGCCCCTACACGCGCTTCGAGGTCCACTACCCCCGGACCTGGTCGGCGATGGCCCCAGGGGACGACCCGGCCCACTTCCAGCCCCCCGAGCGCAGCGGCCTGGACCTGGCGGTGACCCTGTCCGCCTCGGCGGTGCCCATCTCCGGTCCCCAGGGGATCCTGGACGCGATCGAGGAGCTGGCCGGGGCCCGCGGGGTGATCCTGCGACGGAACGACGTCCACCTGGACCGCTGGGGAGACGACGGCTGGGCCGGCTCCTGGGCCTGGCAGGAGCACCGCGACGGCGCTGTGCGGGCCTGGCGCCTGCTGGTGGTCGGCCACGATCAGGAGCGCGTCTACTGCCTGGTCAACGGCGCGAAGGACGACGTGCAGGCCTCGGCGGAGACCTGGCAGCGCATCCTGGCCAGCCTGCGCCTGCCCGACGCGGAGATCCTGCCGCCCGAGCACTTCCCCGGCGCGCTCTCCCAGCTCCTCAACGACCGCCGCGCCAAGGACGAGCCCGAGTGGGCCTTCGACACCACCGGCGTCCTGATGTCCGGCCCCCTGCGCGTGCGGCTGGGCAGCCTCTACCGGGCCTACCTGCAGCAGGGCGACCTGGAGGAGGTCGCAGCCGCCCTGGACCTGCAGAGCCGCCAGGAGGTGGACAACACCTGGGCTGGCCGCTCCTGGGAGGACGTGTCGGACCGCCTGCGCGTGGTCCTGCGCCGGCGGGAGGCCATCCAGCACCTGGAGGTGGTCAGCTTCCCCCTGGACGGGGACCTGGTGGCCTGCCCGGTGCTGGACCACGAGGACCACATGGCCTTCATCCCCCGGGCGGAGACCGCTCGCTGGGGCATCGATCCCGCGGACGTCTTGACCCAGGCCGTGGCGCGCCTGGACGCGGACCCGGCCATGAAGCTGCAGGCGGTGCGCGACGCGGACGACGGCACGATCGTCGGCTTCCGCATCGGGGCAGGCGACGGCTACGACTCCGGGCGTTTGCTCTGCCCCAGCCTGCGCAGCACCCTGGAGAGCAAGCTGGGCCGCGATCTCATCGTCGCGATCCCGTCGGCGGGCTACATCCTGGTGCTTCGGGACGACGATCAGAGCCGCATCGGCCTGCGCCTGGAGGCGGAGCGCTCCTACCAGCGTCGCCCGCGCCCCCTCAGCCAGGAGCTCTGGCGCTGGACCGAGGCCGGCCTGGAGCTGCTCCGGCCCTGATCGGCGGCGATCCGCGGACCCCCGGACGCTCCTCGGCACCGTTCCTTCGCCCCGTCCTGCTAACGCGGGCGCGCAGTTGCCTTCGCGGGCCCGCGTGAGATCGGGTAGGTTCCCGACAGCCAGGGCCGCGATCGAGCCCCGGCGAAGGACCGCCGCATGAACAACCGCACCCCCCTCGCCCTGAGCGCGCTCCTGGCCCTGGTCATGACGACCGCCGCCGGAACCGCCTCCGCCCAGGATCTGATCCTCAACGGCACGACCACCACGCTGGGGGGCACGGTCACCTACGACTCCGTGCAGCTCCTCAACGGCGCGCGCATCAACGTCGCCACCTACGACCCGGCCAACCCGTCGACCACGGGCATCCTGCACATCGTGGCGGACAGCATCCTGGTGGACGCCTCCAGCCAGATCAACGGCGTCTCCGACGGCTACCGCTCCACGGACGCGATCGGCCAGGGCCCCGGCGGCGGCGAGGGCGGCCCCTTCTCCATCGACGGCGGCGGCGGCGCTCACGGCGGCCACGGCGGCAACGGCATCCGCGACTGGTGGCAGGTGCAGGGCTGCGGCACCCCCTGGCCCGACGGCGCCCGCGGCATCGCCTACGGCACGGCCGACGCCCTCACCATCGACATGGGCTCCGCGGGCGGCGCGGGCGGCTCGGGCGACGGCGACACGGGCCTGGGCGGTGGCGACGGCGGCGGCGCGGTCTGGCTGGAGGCGGACTCGATCACCGTCGCCGGCATCATCAACATGCGGGGCGGCAACGGCTTCAACCACCAGAACGACTCGGGCGGCGGCGGGGCCGGCGGCGGCATCATCATCCAGGGCGCGAGCGTCTCGGTCACCGGCAGCCTGCGCGTACACGGCGGCAACGGCGCGGCCTACGACGACGGCGGCGGGGGCGGCGGCGGCGGGCGGATCAAGATCTTCTACGTCGACGACCTGGGCATCACCCCCAGCCTGCTGCTCAGCGGGGGCACCGCGGGCTGCAACGTCTGCGAGTGCGCGGACGCGGGAGAAGTCGGCTCCTACTACCTCTACGACACCGACCAGGACGACGACGGCGTGCCCGACGACGGCTTCGGCGGCGACGACTGCGACGACTTCGACCCGAACATCGGCCCCGGCCAGCCCGAGCTCTGCAACGGCTACGACGACGACTGCGACGGCCTGGTCGACCAGGCGGACCCGGAGACCGACTCGGACAGCGACGGCTTCTCCGCCTGCGCGGGCGACTGCAACGACTCCACGGCGGCGGTGTTCCCCGGCGCGTCCGAGGTCTGCAACGGCTTCGACGACGACTGCGACACCCTCGTGGACGGCCTGGACCCCGAGACCGACGCCGACGGCGACGGCATCTCCTCCTGCGACGGCGACTGCAACGACTTCAACGAGGACCAGTACCCCGGCAACACCGAGGTCTGCGACGGCCTGGACAACGACTGCGACGGCTCGGTCGACGAGGGCTTCGACTCGGACAACGACGGCACCCCCGACTGCCAGGACAGCGAGACCTGCGACGGCCTGGACAACAACGGCAACGGCCTGATCGACGAGGGCTACGACGCCGACGGCGACGGCGTGACCACCTGCGCGGGCGACTGCAACGACAACAACGTGCTGGTCTACCCCGGCGCCACCGAGCTCTGCGACGCCGTGGACAACGACTGCTCGGGCTCGGTCACGGCGAACGAAGTCGACGACGACGGCGACGGCTTCGCGGACTGCCAGGGCGACTGCGACGACAACAACGGCTCCACCTTCCCCCTGGCCACCGAGCTGTGCGACGGCCTGGACAACGACTGCAACACGGTCGTGCCCGGCAACGAGGCCGACGTCGACGGCGACGGCTACCGCATCTGCAGCGGCGACTGCGACGACAACAGCGCCAACGCCAACCCCGGCCTGACCGAGTTCTGCGACGGCGAGGACAACAACTGCGACGGCGTGGTGCCCACCTCGGAGAACGACCTGGACAGCGACGGCGTGGCCGTCTGCGAAGGCGACTGCGACGACTCGAACAGCACCGTGCAGCCCGGCGCCCCCGAGCTCTGCGACGGCGTCGACAACAACTGCGACTCCATCACCCCCGGCCAGGAAGTGGACGCCGACGGCGACGGCTTCATGGTCTGCGCCGGCGACTGCGACGACCTGGAGATCACCGTCTTCCCCGGCGGCGCCATCCTCTGCGACGGCCTGGACAACGACTGCGACGGCCTGGTGGCGGTGGACGAGGTCGACGACGACGGCGACGGCTTCTTCGTCTGCGACGGCGACTGCGACGACTCCAACGGCTCGGTCTTCCCCGGCCAGGTCGAGGCCTGCGACGGCATCGACAACAACTGCGACGGCACCGTGCCCGCCAACGAAGCGGACTCCGACGGCGACGGCTTCGCCCTGTGCGACGGCGACTGCAACGACGGCAGCAACACCGCCTACCCCGGCGCCAGCGAGCTCTGCGACGGCATCGACAACAACTGCGACGGCTCCACGCCCACCACCGAGGCCGACTCGGACGGGGACACCTTCCGCATCTGCGACGGCGACTGCGGGGACCTCAACCCCACCGTCTACCCCGGCGCGCCCGAGCTCTGCGACGGCCTGGACAACGACTGCAACGGCTTCGTGGAGACGGGCAGCAACGACGTCGACGGCGACGGCTTCCAGATCTGCGACGGCGACTGCGACGACAGCAACCCGGCGGTCAACCCCTCCATGCCGGAGGTCTGCGACGGCCTGGACAACGACTGCGACGGCACCCTGCCCGCCAACGAGTTCGACGGCGACGGCGACGGCTACGAGCTCTGCGCCGGCGACTGCCTGGACACCAACGCCGCGGTGAACCCCGGCGCCACCGAGGTCTGCGACGGCTTCGACACCGACTGCGACGGCAACGTCGCCCTGAGCGAGCTGGACTCCGACGGCGACGGCGTGGCGGTCTGCGAAGGCGACTGCGACGACCTGGCCGCCAACACGTTCCCCGGCGCGCCCGAGCTCTGCGACGGCATCGACAACGACTGCGACGGCAGCATCGAGGCCGGCGGAGACGACGCCGACGCCGACGGCTACGCGGTCTGCGAGGGCGACTGCGACGACGCCAACCCCACGGTCAACCCCGCCCAGGCGGAGATCTGCGACGGCCTGGACAACGACTGCAACGGCCTCATCCCCGCCAACGAGTCCGACGCGGACGGCGACGGCGTCACGGTCTGCGACGGCGACTGCAACGACGCGGACGCCACCGTCAACCCCGCCCAGCCCGAGCTCTGCGACGGCCTGGACAACGACTGCAACGGCAGCACCCCCGCCAACGAGTCCGACGCCGACGGCGACGGCGTGCGCATCTGCGGCGGCGACTGCAACGACCTGTCGGCCACCGTCTTCCCCGGCGCGCCCGAGCTCTGCGACGGTCTGGACAACGACTGCAACGGCAGCCCGGAGACCGGCAACGCCGACGCGGACGGCGACGGGTTCCAGATCTGCGACGGCGACTGCGACGACTCCAACGCCTCCGTCTTCCCCGGCCAGGCCGAGGTCTGCGACGGCCTGGACAACGACTGCAACGGCGTCGTGCCCTCCAACGAGGCGGACGCGGACCTGGACGGCTACGCCGCCTGCGACGGCGACTGCAACGACTTCAACGCGGCCATGAACCCCGGGCAGATCGAGGCCTGCGACGGCCTGGACAACAACTGCGACGGCAGCACCCCCGCGAACGAGTCCGACGCCGACGCCGACGGGGCGCGGGTCTGCGACGGCGACTGTAACGACCTGCTGGCCAGCGTCCTGCCCGGCGGCCCCGAGCTCTGCGACGGCATCGACAACGACTGCGACGGCATCACCGGCCCCGGGGAGGACGACAGCGACGGCGACGGCTCGCGGGTCTGCGACGGCGACTGCGACGACGCCGACGCCTCCACCTCGCCCACCGCCTTCGAGCTCTGCGACGGCATCGACAACAACTGCGACGGCGCCCTGCCCACCAACGAGGCGGACGCCGACGGCGACGGGGTGGCGGTCTGCGAAGGCGACTGCAACGACGGCGAGGCCACGGTCTTCCCCGGCAACGTCGAGCTCTGCGACGGCCTGGACAACGACTGCAACGGCAGCACCCCCGGCACGGAGGTCGACGCGGACGCGGACGGCGTGCGGCAGTGCGACGGCGACTGCAACGACCTCAACGCCACCGTGCGGCCCGGCGCCCCGGAGCTCTGCGACGGCATCGACAACGACTGCGACGGCGCAGCGGAGAACGGCAGCGACGACCTGGACGGCGACGGCTTCGAGATCTGCTCGGGCGACTGCGACGACGGCGACGCCACGGTGAACCCCTCGGCCAACGAGACCTGCGACGGCATCGACAACGACTGCGACGGCCAGCCCCTCCCCACCGAGGTGGACCTGGACGGCGACGGCGTCTTCGTCTGCAACGGCGACTGCAACGACAACGACCCGAACGTGCTGCCCGGCGCCCCCGAGATCTGCGACGGCCTCGACGGCGACTGCGACGGCGTCCTGCCCCCAGGGGAGCTCGACTCCGACCTGCTGGGCGGCCTGGACTGCTCCGACGACGACGGCGACGGGCAGACCGAGCTCGACGGCGA
>CALCXL010000506.1 GCA_937907595.1 uncultured Pseudomonadota bacterium | reverse complement strand
GCCAGATGTAGTCGAAGACGACGCCGGCGCCCTCGCCAAGCTCCTCCTCGATCACGCCGCGGATGCCGTCCTGGGTCAGCCCGAGCACCTGCGCGGCCAGGCCGAAGATGCCGGCCAGATCCCAGGACGTGGGCAGCGTCACGCCCATCTCGCCCAGGGGGCCGACGATCCACTCGAAGAAGCCGGTCTGCAGGTGCCCGAGGATGTTGTCCCCGAACTGCTCCATGCCGCCGGCCGCCGCGTCGATGACGTTGCCGACGAAGGCGCCCGGGTCCTCGATGATGGTGTCGATGGAGCCCATCGCCTGGTCGATCAGCGCGTAGAAGTCGGCGGGGGGGATGCCGGCCAGCTGCAGGACCCCCTCCAGGATCATGCGGCCCAGGGCCTCCCAGTCGCCGGTCAGCACGGCCTTGGCCAGGGCGAGCGCGGCCTGGATGGCGGCCTTGTAGGCGCCGATGATCGCGTTGAGGGCGCCGGCGACCGCGTCCAGCAGGGCGTTGATGCCCTCCTTCAGCTTCTCGGCGATGAAGTTGACCGCGGAGACGGCCAGGTTCACCGCGGCGTCGATGAACTCGTTGAGGGCGGCGGCCAGCCCCGGGAAGATGTCGCCCAACAGCCCGTCCACCAGGGCCTTGAGCATGTCGCCGTAGGCCTCCAGGGCCGCGACCACGAAGCTCAGGCAGGCGTCGATGACCGAGTTGGCGAAGTCCTTGGCCAGGTCCACCAGCGCGTTGACCGCCTCCATGAGGCCGTCCAGCAGGGACGTGATCGCGCTGGCCAGGGCGTCGAAGGCGGAGGTGACGGCGCTGACCGCGCGGTCCCACCAGGAGTCGTTCTCCGCCTCCCGCTCGGCCTCGGCCTTCTTGCGCGCGGCCTCCCGCTCGGCCTCCTGCTGCTTGGTCTCCGCCTCGCGCTTGGTCTCCTTGAACTTGTCGTCGACCTCCTTGTTGCGCGCGCTGACCTCGCGGTCGATGTCCCCCTTGACCTTCGCCTTCTCCGTCTCCGACTTCGACTTGATCGCCGCGACTTCGGTGTCCTGCTGGCGCTTGGTGTCGCTGCGCTTGCCGTCGATGTCCGCGCGGGCCTTCGCCACCTCCGCGTCCTGCTCGCGGTTGGCCTCGTCGATGAGGCGGGTGTTCTCCGCCTCCGCGTTGGCGATCTCCCGGTCCCGGCTGGCCATGCGGTCCGAGCTGGCCTTGTCCAGCTCCGCCTGGGCCTCGGCCACGGTGGAGGCGAGCTGCGCCTGGCCGACCTCGTCCGTCTTGGCCTTGATCTCGGCCGTCACCTTCGACATGCCGTTGAACTCGACCGCCTTCTCGATGTCGTCCATGCCGCCGAGCACGGGGACGTCGGGCACCTCCACCTGGTGGGTCTCAGACACGGCCTTCGGCTGGACCTGCTCGGGGCCGGGGCCGTTGTCGATGGCCGCGGTGGCCTCCGCCAGGGCCGTGTCCGACTTGTTGACGGTCTCGGATGCCTGGCGCTCGCTGCGCTCGGGGTCCGACTGGCCGGCGAGCTGCACCTCCGGAGAGGGGCCCGGGTCCGTCTTCAGCCCGTCCACCGACGTGGGCATGGAGCGCAGCGACGCGCCGAAGTCCCGCTTCATGGCGGCGACGTCTGCGTCCTCCCCGGTGGGGAGGTTGGGCGCGTTGGGCTGGGCCGGGGCGTCCAGGTTCTGGGTCTCCGGCAGGTCCGGGGCGCCGGGATCCGCGCCTTCGACACCGTCGCCGGGGGGACCGTCGCCGGTCGGGGCCTCCACCTGCTCCTCGGGGGCCGTCTCTTCGGCCTCGGGGCCCATCTTCTCTTCGATGACCGGGAAGGCGGCCTGGTCGGCCGTGTCCTCCGCCTGCGCGGCGCCCTCCATGCCCGCGCCCAGGGACGCCTTGGCATTCTCCGCCTTGAAGTAGCCGCCGGCGATGTGGTCTTTGGCGACGTCGGTGGCCTTCTTCTGGACCTCGCCCTCGCCCTGGCCGAAGTACTTGTCCGCGCCGCCGCCGCCGCTGACCTCGTCCAGCAGGGGCTGGGCGTCTTCGCCAGCGACCACGGCGTCGGCCACCTTGTCGGCGTGGGCTTCCCACTTGGCGCCGCCGGTGATGCCCGCGCGCTGCTGGATGACGTGGGCGGCCTCGTGCGCGGCGGTGTG
The DNA here is from genome assembly GCA_937907595.1 of uncultured Pseudomonadota bacterium. Lineage (GTDB taxonomy): Bacteria > Myxococcota_A > UBA796 > UBA9615 > UBA9615 > CALCXL01. The sequence goes on along the minus strand of CALCXL010000506.1, from coordinate 8,731 downwards.
CAGATCGGGCGAGCCGCCGAAGGCGATCTTGTTGCCCATGGCGTAGGCCTTGGCGCCGATCTCCTGGGCGGCCTTCTTGGCGCCCTCGTCCTGGAAGGTCTGCACGTCGCCCAGCTCGTGGGTGCCGAATGACTTCTGGATCTGGTCCTTGAAGGGGAGCTTGCCGGCGCTGCCCCGCAGGCCTCGGGCCGCCTTCTCCTGCTCCTTCTCGTTGTCGGAGATGGCCTTGGCCTGCACGGCGCCGCTGCGCTTCTTCTGCAGCGGGTCGGTGGCGTGGCTGGCGACGTCCTGGCCGAAGTCGGCCGCCTGGGCGGGGCTGACGTCGCCGGCGACCGGCCCCTGGCGGTGCGGGGCCAGATCCGAGTTCATGGGCCCCGACGACGCGCTGCCCTCGGACGCCGACGCCTTGCCGCCGGTCTTCTTCTGCACGACGTCGCCGCCGCCGTGGCCCTGGACGTTGCGCAGCACGCTGTCGTTGGCGGCCTGCGAGTCCTGGGCGTACTTCGACCGTGCCTCCTCAGCGGAAGCGGCGCCGGATTTCTGGCTGCGTTGGGCGTTCTGTGCGAGCGCCTGATCGGGGGGCACGGTTTCTTCTCCGTGAAAGGTCCCGAGAGGTCGGCTGAAAAGGGCGCTCAGATTATCACGCGCGCAAGGGGGGGCAGGATCAAAATTCCGCGTCGTGGTCGAGCCGCGATTCTGGGGCAGGATGGGCGCATGGGGAGAGGGAGGCGCGCGTGAGCGAGGGGTGGAAGCCGCTGTCCGACGATGGGGGCCGGGCGCCGTCGGGGCCGATGAGGTCGCCGTCCGCGCCTTCGGGGCCGCAGCGGCCCGATCGCACCGCGCTGTACGTGGTGGGGTCCGTGGTGGCCGTGATCCTGCTGTGCTGCGGCGGGTTCGGGGGGCTGGGGGCCTACATCGCCTCCACCGCGCCCACGGTGCTGCCCGAGGACCGCGCCGGCGTCGTCAACATCGTCGACGTGCAGGGCTGGGTCGACGACGCGGGGGCGCCGGACACCCAGTGGGAGCAGCTGGACATCGGGCCGTCGGTGCTGGGCACCCGGGAGTGGGACTACGAGTACGAGCCGCCCGACGACGCCGAGCAGGTCGCCTTCGTCAGCAGCTCGCGCAGCGACGAGCTCAGCCAGTCCGAGGCGCGATCCACCTTCTCCACCCTCAAGTTCGGCGCGGGGGTGGGGGTGCGCATGATCGCCGAGGGCGTGGAGCTGGAGGACACCAGCGAGCTGCTGAGCTGGGGCGACGAGGCCTACTTCGCGCGCATGGTGGGGGAGGTGGGGCCCATCGGGCAGGTGGTGGTGGTGCGCCGTGGCCGCACGGTGCTCTTCGCGGTGTTCGGGCCGGTCTGGTTCAGCGACGCCGAGGCCGTGGACGAGTTCCTGGTGCCCGTGCTGGACCGCGCCGCCGACTACCACCTGCCGGAGCGGCCGAAGGTGGAGTGATCGGCGAGGACGTCGTGGGGACCGCCGCGCGCCGCTGACCCCTGTTGTGTGCGCCGCCGCGCGGGCCCGCCGTCGTGGTCAGAGCGCCCCGCCGAAGCCGTCGCCGGCCTCCGCCGCCCCGCCGATGTTGCGCGTGGCCTGGTTCCACTGCTGCGATCGACGGCGGGAGGTCGGCCCGGTCAGGGGGTCGATGAGCACCACGGCGCCGGCGCCCACTTCGGCCCCCACCACCGCGCCGGGCAGGCCCAGCAGGAGCTCGTCGGAGCCGTCGGCGTCGATGTCGCGCAGGGCGAGCACCGAGCCGATGCCCGGGCTGCCGCCGATCTGGGGGCCGGGGAGGTCGGTGATGTCGACGACGGAGACGCTGGCGCCGATCACCACGTGCACCTCCTGCACCGCGGCGCAGCCCACGGCCAAGACGGGCTGGCCCTCGTGGCTGCCCAGTGCCAGATCGGAGCCCGCGCCGCACCCGCCGGGGGGGGCGGCGAAGGGGCTGGAGCCGACCGTGCCTCCGCTGGGGCCCCCGCTCCAAAGCAGGACCTGTCCGGTGCCCGCGTTGGCCGAGGGCAGGCCCGCCACCACGTCCTCGCCCGGCAGCCCGTCCCACTCGCCCACGGCGAAGACCGCGCCCAGGTCCGCGGCCCCGGAGTGCGTCAGGACGGCCAGGGAGGCGGCGCCCAGGCCCGACGGGGAGCCCGCGAACACGGCGATGGAGCCGCCGCCGGCCGCGTCGGGGGCGCCGATCACCACGTCGTCCAGCCCGTCGCCGGTGACGTCGCTAACTTCGATGCGCGCGCCGAAGGAGCCATCGTCGCCGCTGAGCTCGGTCGCCCCGGCCCCGCTGATGCCGGACGCCGCACCCCAGTAGACGAGCACGCGGCCGCCCCCTTCGCCGGGCAGGCCCACGGCCAGATCGGAGTACCCGTCGCCGTCGAAGTCGCCCGCCGCCAATGCGCTGCCCATGGCCGCGTCCGTCGACAGCCCCCCGCCGGGCACGCCGGCGTCGTCGGAGCGCAGGGCGAAGGCCGCGTCGGGGTCCAGGCCGTCGATCCCGCCGGGCACCACGTTGACCCAGCCCGTGCCGACCACCGACCCGAGCTCCTCCTGGGGCGCGCCCACCGCCAGATCGGAGAAGCCGTCGCCGTCGAAGTCGCCCGCCGCCAGCGCGGCCCCGAAGTGGTCGCCGGGCTCCGACGCGCCGGGCACGTTGCCCGAGTCCTGGCTCATGGACGCGCTGCCCAGGGAGCGCAGCCCCGCCGAGCCGCCAGGCAGCACCCAGACCCCGCCCGCCCCGTCGTCCAGGCCGATGGCTTCGCCGGGGGTGCCGACGGCCAGGTCCGGGTACCCGTCGCCGTCGAAGTCGCTGTCCGTCGCCGGGTCCGCGGGCACGAAGGCGGGGTTGCTCAGCTCGCTCAGGGTCACCACCCAGCTGTCCCGGGCCGCGCCGGCCTCGCTCCAGACCGTGGTGGTGAGGCTGGGGTCCGGGATCGTGGAGTCGGCCTGCACCGTCAGGAAGTAGTTGCCCGCGTCCCAGCAGCCGCTCAGCTCGCCGTCGCCGCGGCAGGAGGAGTTGGTGTTGGCCAGGGGGGAGGAGACCAGCTCCGGCAGCGCATAGCCGCCGACGCCGCCGGCCAGGAGGCGGAGCTCGGAGCGGTGGATGTCGCCGCTGAGCAGGAAGGCGCCGTCGATGCCGCTGTCGGCCACCGCCTGCAGGACGGCCTGCTGGGCGTCGGGGTAGGCGGCCCAGGAGTCGTCGGAGCCGTCGGTGGTCCACTGCGAGCCGCTGACCAGGGCCTTGAAGGTCGCGCTGGAGGCCTGCAGGGCGGCGACGAACCACGCGGTCTGGCCGTCGCCCAGGATGCTGTCGTCGACGGCGCGCCAGTAGCGGTCGTCCAGCAGGAAGTACTCGACGTCGCCCCAGCGCCAGGAGCTGAAGATGCCGGGCACGGTCGGGGTCCCGTAGGAGGGGTTGGCCCAGTACTCGGCGAACACGCGGGCGGCGACCTCCTTGCCGGGCGCGAAGCCGTCGGTGTTGTTGCCCACGTAGTCGTGGTCGTCCCAGGTGGCGACGATGGGCGTGGTGGCGACGAAGGCGGCGCGGGGCGCGATCTCCCGGGCGAAGCGGTAGTGCTGGCGCAGGTCGGACAGGTCGTTGGTGTTGCCGTAGTGGCTGTCGCCCACGAACACGAAGACGTCGGGGTCCTTGTCGGCGATCACGTTGAAGATGGGCTGGTCGTCGAACTTGCTGCAGGAGCCGAAGGCGAAGGTGCTGACGCCGGGGCCGTGCTCGGGCGCGCTGGTGAAGGAGCCGGTGGCCTCGGTGATCCCGTCGACGTCGATGGCGTAATGCACCAGCTCCGAGGGTCCCAGGCCGGCGACCTCGAGCACGTGGGTCATGTCGTTCGCCGCCAGCGGGTAGGCGTACTGCGCGGGCAGCAGCTGGCTCGGGTCGGGGCCGGTGCGCAGCAGGACCTGGCGGGTGGCGTCGGTGCGCACCCACAGGCGGCCCAGGCCGGGCTCCATGGATCCGAGCATGGGCCCGTTGGTCAGGGGGCTGGGCGTGCAGGAGGTGCAGCCCAGGGTCGGCGCGCTGGACCACAGCGTCTGGCCGTCGTCGCCCAGATCCAGGTCCATGCCGTCGGTGCAGTGCAGCGGCTCGCCGTCCAGCGTCACCTGCAGGCAGTCCAGGGTGTACTGGTCGCTGCCGCTGGTGCGCAGCTCCACCCGGTCGATGTCCGAGCGGTCCACGCCGAGCCCCTCGAAGGAGAAGACGTTGCGCTCCTCGGCCTCGAAGTCGTTGAACTCGGGGTTGTCGAGGCCCACGCAGTCGGTGGCGGTCAGGCAGAGCTGCGCCTGCAGGTTGTTGCTGCCCGCGAAGAGGCCCGCGGCGCCCACGAAGGTGACGTGCAGCACGTCCAGGGTGCTGGGGAAGCCCGGCGGGCCGGGGTCGACGACGGGGGGCGTGGCGTCGTCGTCGTCACCCGCGTCGTCGTCGTCCACGGAGTCGTCGTCGTCCGAGTCGTCGTCGTCGACGGAGTCGTCGTCGTCGATGGCGTCGTCGTCGTCGATGGCGTCGTCGTCGTCGGTGGAGTCGTCGTCGTCCTGGCTGTCGTCGTCGTCGGCGATGTCGTCGTCGTTCACCGTCGCCGTGGTGTCGTCGTCGTCGACGTCGACGGGATCGGGGCAGGCCGAGAGGAACAGCAGGAACATCAGGAACGTGCGCATTTCTTCCCCTCCGTCGGGTCGGTGCGATGATGCTGGGGTGAGAGTACTCATCACCGGCGCGACCGGCTTCCTGGGCACCCGCCTGGTGGCGCGGCTGATCGACGCCGGGCACGAGGTCTGCGCGGTGGTCCGGGCGAGCAGCCGCACCGAGCTGATCGCGGGCCTGGGCGCCGACTGCCGGGTGGCGTCGCTGGTCACGGGCGAGGGCCTGGCCCACGCGCTGCGGGACGTCGACGTCGTGGTGCACGCCGCGGGCGGGGGCCGGAACCGCACGACCGCGCAGATGTACGCCGACAACCGGGACACCACCCAGTGCCTCCTGGACGCGTGCGCCGGGCTGCCGCTGAAGCGCTTCGTGCACGTGTCCTCCCTGGCGGCGACGGGGCCCTCGCAGGACGGGGCGGCGCCGGCCGATCGGGCTCCCACCAGCCACTACGGGCGGTCGAAGGCGGCGGCGGAGGACGCGGTGCTGGCGGTGGCCGAGCAGCTCCCGGTGACCATCCTGCGGCCCTGCGCGGTCTACGGACCGGGGGACGTCGCCATGGCGCCCCTGTTCAAGCTGGCCGGCAAGGGCTGGCTGCTGCTGCCGGGGCCCGGTCAGGGCACGGCCTTCGTGCACGTGCAGGACTGCATCTCCGCCCTGATGGCGACGATCGAGCAAGACCACCCCTCGGGGCGGGTCTACGGGGTGGCCGAGCGCACCGTTCGGAACGTGGAGCTGCCGGAGATCATGGCGACGGCGACGGGCAGCACCCTCCGCGTCGTGCGGATCCCGGGCCTGCTCCTGCGCTTCCTCGGCCTGTTCTGGGACAAGGCGGCTGATCTAAGCCAGCCCTGGTGGATCTGCGAGTCGGCGGGGCTGCGGGACGACTTCGGCTGGGAGCCGCAGGTGCCGGTGGAGGTCGGCTTCGTCGAGACGATGGCCTGGTACCGCGAAGAGGGCTGGGTCTGAGCGCGGCCGTGGGGGGGCGACGCCGGCTGCGGATCAGCGGGCGGTGACCTCGAAGACCTCGTCCACGAAGGACACGCGGTAGGTCTGGCCCAGCTCCACGCCCTGCAGCTTCGCGGTGAGGATGCAGCGGTACTGGATGGAGCCCGGCGGCGGGTTGGCCGCGCCACCGCTGCGGTCCTGGCGCACCTGCTCCACCGTCGCCTCGAAGAGGAGCGCCTCGCCGCTGTCCACGTCCACCACGCTCAGCTCGGAGTCGGGGGTCGGTGTAGTTGAGGGAGTAGCCCTGGAGCACCAGGGTGTTGCCGGTGAGCGTGGGCTCGCCGGAGAGGTGGGGCGGCATCATGGGCGGGTCCTCCTGGCGCTCAGTCTACGCCGCTCGGGCGCGCTTCCGCCGGGCCAGCGCCAGCCCGAGCAGCAAGCCGCCGAACCACAGGCCGTCGGCGCGCTCGCCGGTCTGGCAGGCGCAGCCGAAGGAGGGCGGGTCCAGGGCGGAGTCGTCGTCGTCGCCGGTGCTGTTGGGGGGGGCCAGGTCGTCGTCGTCGCTGGGGGCGGTGTCGTCGTCGTCGGCTGCGTCGTCGTCGTCGGCCGGCGGTCCGTCGTCCACCTCGTCCACCTCGCCGTCGCAGTCGTCGTCGATGTTGTTGTCCGGGTCCTCGTCGGCGTAGGGGTTCACGGCGGCGTCGTTGTCGTCGCAGTCGCCGTCCTGCTCGGTGAAGCCGTCGCCGTCGTTGTCCACGACGCCGTCGTCGTCCTCGTCCACCTGCCCGTCGCAGTCGTCGTCGATGCCGTTGCCGACGATCTCCGGCGCGCCCGGGTGCACGGCGGGGTCGGTGTCGTCGCAATCGCCGTCGTTCTCGGAGTAGCCGTCGCCGTCGTCGTCGACCTCGCCGTTGTCGTCCTCGTCGACCTGCCCGTCGCAGTCGTCGTCGATGCCGTTGCCGACGATCTCCGTCGCGTCGGGGTTCACGGCGGCGTCGTCGTCGTTGCAGTCGCCCTCCTGCTCGGTGAAGCCGTCGCCGTCGCCGTCGTGGGTGCCGTCGTCGTCCTCGTCGGTGGTGCCGTCGCAGTCGTCGTCGACGCCGTTGCCGGGGATCTCCACCGCGTCGGGGTTCACCGCGGCGTTGGCGTCGTTGCAGTCGCCGTCCTGCTCGCTGAAGCCGTCGCCGTCGTCGTCGAAGACGTCGCTGCCCTCGTCGGTGTCGCCGTCGCAGTCGTTGTCCAGGCCGTCGACGACCTCGGGCGCGCCGGGGTGCACGGCGGCGTTGTTGTCGTCGCAGTCGGGGCCGGCGCACTGGGTGCCGAAGAAGCCGTCCTCGTCCAGGTCGCAGCAGACGGTGTCGAAGGCGCAGTCGGCGTCGCCGCAGTCGGCGATCCCGTCCAGGTCGTTGTCCAGGCCGTCGTCGCAGTCCTCGGCGCAGCCGGTGCTCTGGCTGACGTCGAAGCTGAGGGTGTAGTCGGGGCTGTAGACGGTCCCGGTGGGCGTGCCGTCGTCGGTGCAGGGGCCCGAGGCGACGTCGGCGTGGGTGGTGCCGTAGGCCTCGATGACGACGTAGTACAGCTGCCCGGCGGTGCAGGTGAAGGGCACGCTGTCGTCCACGGCGTAGGGGGCGGTGGAGCCCTCGACGCAGCCCGTGAAGGGGTCGCAGCTGCTGTCCAGGACGTAGATGTCCAGGTCGCAGGGCAGGTTGGTGATCGTCAGCAGGACGTCGCCGGTCTTCTGGCAGCCGAAGCTGTAGACGGCCTCCGGGGCCTGCTGGGGCTCGTTGGCGTAGGGGGTGCCGCAGGAGTAGCACTCGCCGTCGGCGCAGGGCCCGCCGAGCAGGCTGGTGGCCTGCCAGTCGATGGTGGTGGTGATCTCCGAGCTGCAGCTCAGGTCGTCCACGATGGGCATCGACGCCGGGCACAGGGCCTGCGCGGGGAGGGGCAGGAGCAGCAGGGACAGGACGATCAGGATCGCGCGCATGAGCGGGGAACCTCCGGGAGGGGATCTACAGGAGGTGGGGGCGGGGCGCTAGGGAGATGTGGGGAGGGTCGCTAGGGAGATGTGGGGAGGGGGGAGAGGCGATCCCAGGGGCGGAGCCAGTGGCCGCGGCGCTCGTAGGCTTCGCTGCCGCCGTAGATGAGGGTGCCGGGCGGGGCGCCGGCGAGGTCGCAGAAGCGGTCCAGCCCCGCCAGCGCATCGGACGCCACGGTCACCCCCGCCTTGGCCTCCCCCGCCACCAGCCGCTCCCCGTCGGACCAGAGCAGGTCGATCTCGTCCCCCCGACTGGTGCGCCAGAAGTGGACCGGGGCGGGCTCCCCGTGGTGCACGAACATCTTGCAGACCTCCGACAGGACGAAGTTCTCGAAGATCGCGCCGCGGAGCGGGTGGGTGGCCAACTCCGACGCCGATCGCAGCCCCAGCACCCGGCAGAGCAGCCCGGTGTCCACGAAGTAGGGCTTGGGCGACTTCATCAGCCGCTTGCCGAAGTTGCGGTGGTGGGGGCGGAGCAGCCGAACGACGTAGCTCGCCTCCAGGATCGACAGCCAGCGCTTCGCCGTGCTCTGGCTCACGCCGGCGTCGTTGCCCAGGGAGCTGAGGTTGAGGAGCCGGCCCGTGCGGCCCGCGAGCAGGCCGACAAAACGCGAGAAGGCCCCGAGGTCGCCCACGTTCGTCAGCGTGCGGACGTCCCGTTCGACGTAGGTGCGCAGGTAGCCGTCCAGCCAGACCCGCGGGTCCAACGACCGGTCGTGGATGCGGGGGTAGCCGCCTGCGAAGAGGGCCGCGTCGAGGGAGGCCAGGGAGGCCTTCGGGCGGCGGTCGAGCCAGGGCACGCGGTCGGACCATTGCTGGGGGGCGCGGGCAGGGGTCTGCCGTTGTTCGGCCAGGGACAGCGGCAGCAGCTCCAGCAACGCCACCCGCCCGGCCAGGCTCTGGTTGATCCGCGCCGACAGCAGGAAGTGCTGCGAGCCGGTGAGCACCACGGGCCCCGACCGCTGATCGTCCAGGAAGCCCTGGAGCGCGGAGAAGAGGTCGGGAACGCGCTGCACCTCGTCCAGGATCACCCCCGGCTGGCCCTCCAGGCGCTGCAGGAAGCCGCGGGGGTCCTCGGTTGCC
>CALCXL010000505.1 GCA_937907595.1 uncultured Pseudomonadota bacterium | reverse complement strand
CAACGGTCAGGGCCGGACGAGGTCCCGCAGAAGCCGCAACGCGAGTTCACGCCTGTCCTCGGGTACCCGTGACCAGAGCGCAGCTACCTCCTCCACCGAGTCGCGCACGCCGTCCGGCTCCCCCACGACATCCGACAAGTTGATGCCGAGAGCCTGGGCGAGGTCCCGGAGTCGCAGCATCGACACCGCGATCTTGGCCGCTTCGATCCGATGGACCGTCTGAGGGTCGAGCCCGGACTTCTCCGCCAACTGGGCCTGGGTGAGCCCCGCGGCCTTTCGCGCTGCAGCGAGGCGTGCGCCCACCGCCGTGAGGAAGGCGGCCTGATCCGATCGTCGTTTCACTCCTGCAGCGTGGTCGCTGTGCTGCCTGACTGGAACGATCGGGTTTGCCTAATCGACTGCACAGAATATGCTTATTCGGCTTGGTCTGATTTGCCGATTTCACGGCACGAGGGGAGATTCCATGTTCCGGTTCCTGTGGTCCACGATTCTGAGCGCGCTTCTGGGCGCAGTACTGCTTCTGCCCGGCTGCACCGTCTCTGGCGATGACGACGACGCGGTCGACGACGACGACGCGGTCGACGACGACGACGCGGGCGATGACGATGACGCGGCCGGCTGCGCCGCCGACGAGACCGAAGACTGCAACGGCAACTGCATGCCGACCAAGTGGCTCGGGGACGGCGACTGCGACGACGGGAGCGTGGAGTACCTGGGCAACCCGATCGACTTCGACTGCTCGGCGCTCAACTTCGACGAGGGGGACTGCGCGGGCGGAGACGACGACGACACCGCACCCGACGACGACGACACCGCCCCGGAGTGCACGCAGGCCAACCAGGCCACCGAGTGCAACAGCGATGAGTTCTGCTGCGGCGGCGAGTGCGAGCCGATCTTCGGGCGGGAGTACACGCTGACGCTCGTGTCCGCTGTTGCTGACCCCTTCGACGCCAATGGCGACGCATGGGAGGGCGACGCGCCCGACATGTACGCCCGGATGATGCTTGATGGGGACGAGGTCTTCCGTACTGAAGCCGTAGACAACAGCCTGACCGCAACCTGGAACGAGAGCGACTCCGCAGTGCTGACGCAGACCAGCCTGGGTGTCGAGGTCTGGAACGAGGACCTCGCCTTCGACAACGAGATGGACGTCGGATACTGGAATGGGGCTGATGCGATCGTCACCATCGTCAGGAACGGCGGCAACAACGGGGACCTCGCCAACCAGTCCGTCTCCGTCGAGTTCGCCGTGACCCCGACCTTCTGCAGTCCGTAGAGCCCGGAGGGCGGCCTACGCGTCCTCGCCTACTGCGAACGCATCGGCGCCGAGCCCCCACGCCTCGACCTTCCGCTTCGACACGCCGATCCCGTGCACGTCCAGCTTCCCGCCGTTGATCGGTGATGGCTGCGCCGCCCTGCACGAACCCGCGCCCCGTACGCCCGCCCGGAATCCCGATGTGGTGATGCCTGCAAATCCCGCTGCCGGCTGCGCCGGATGTCACAGGTGCGCGATACGATTCAGGCGAGGGGAATCAGGCTCATGCGCGGCGCACCAATCGGCTTCTGGGGGAAACTCCAGCAAGGGGAGGACGGGGGCGTCACCGCGTGGCACCCGCTGGCCCATCATTGCGCCGACGTTGCCGCCGTCGGGCATGGCCTCCTCGAACGCACCCTCCTGCGCCGCCGGCTCGCCCACATCGGCGGGCTGGTCGATCTCTCCGATGGCCAGGTGCATCGGCTGGCCTTCCTGGCCGCCCTACATGACCTCGGAAAATTCAACATCGGCTTCCAGAACAAGAAGCTCCCGAACGCCGAGCCTCGCGCCGGGCACGTAGGTGAGGCCGCGGCGTTCTTCTCAGGGGAGCACCCTCTCGTTGATCGGCTTGTCGAGGCCCTCGACTGGCAGACGGTTGGCCTCTGGGCGCAAGAGGACGGCGGAGTCGACGCGCTGCTGCTCGCCGCCGTGGGGCACCACGGCCGACCCGTGCAGTCGAAGCTGCCCGTGCAGCCCCAGCGGCACCTGTGGGAGCCGGTGCTTCACGGCGAGTTCGTGCTCGATCCCTTCGCCGGCATCTCGTCCTTGGTGCAGCAGGCGCGTGAGTGGTTCCCTTTGGCGTTTGCAGAAGGGGTTGAGCCGCTTCCCGCCACCGCAGGCTTCCAGCATGCGTTCGCGGGGCTGGTGATGCTCTCGGACTGGCTCGGCAGCGACACCCGCTACTTCCCGTACGCGGAGGGTGGTCTGCAGGTGGACTGGGCGGAGCGCTCTGGAATGGCACGGCACGCCCTGCGCGCCAGCGGTCTCGATCCTTGGCCAGCCCGTTTGAGTCTCCCGAGCACCAGCGGGACGAAGCTGCTGGGGCTGGACAGCTTCCGCCGCATCAGTCCGTTTGAGCCACGGCCGGCCCAGCGTGCCGTACTGGACGCGCCACCAGCAGATGGCTGCCACCTCGTCGTGCTGGAGGCAGAGACTGGGGCGGGCAAGACGGAGGCCGCCGTAGCGCGCTTCCTCCACCTCTTCCGTCAAGGGAAGGTAGATGCGTTGTACTTCGCGCTGCCGACCCGCAGCGCGGCGAGCCAGGTGTATCGCCGGGTCCTGGATGCCGTGATCCGCGCCTTCCCCGACGCGGAAGCTCGTCCTCCAGTGGTCCAGGCGGTGCCTGGCTATCTCTCAGCGGATGGTGCCTCCGGGACCCGACTGCCCCACTTCGAGGTGCTCTGGAACGACGACGAACGCGAGCGGTTCCGGCACCGCGCGTGGGCAGCCGAGCATCCCAAGCGGTACCTCGCCGGAGCGGTGGTCGTCGGCACCATCGACCAGGTGCTGCTCTCCTCGCTGGCCGTCTCCCACGCGCACCTTCGAGCCGTGCCGCTGCTCCGCAGCTTGCTGGTCGTGGATGAGGTGCATGCCTCCGACGTCTACATGAACCGCCTGCTGACGGACGTCCTGGAGCGGCACTGCGGCGCCGGCGGGCATGCGCTCTTGATGTCCGCCACCCTGCAAGACACAGCACGCCGGCGTCTGCTCTGGGCGGCGGGGCAGGGTGGGCCTGCGCCGGCGGTCGAAGATGTCGAACGTGCGCTGGCGGTGCCGTACCCCCTCGTTTCATGGTCGTCCCCGGAGGGACCAGGAAGGGTCGCGGTGGAGCAGACCGGATCTGCGAAGGATCTGGAGGCGACGCTCCTGCCGGCGATGCAGGACCCGGAGAGAATCGCGGGCACTGCGGTGGAGGCCGCGCGAGCCGGTGCGCGGGTTCTTGTCATCCGCAACACCGTGCAGGGAGCCCTGGCCGTCCAGCAGGCACTGGAAGCGGAGGCGGCAGACAGCGCTCTCCTCCTCACCTGCGGGGGAGCGTCGGCCCCGCACCACTCCCGCTTCGCACGCGAAGATCGAGTCGCCCTGGATGCCGCCCTAGAAGCTGCTCTCGGCAAGGAGAGACCTCGCGGCGGCTGCGTCGCAGTTGCCACGCAGACTGCTGAGCAGAGCCTCGACCTGGACGCGGACCTGCTGGTGACGGACCTGTGTCCCATCGACGTCCTACTTCAGCGAATTGGCCGTCTGCATCGCCACGACCGACCCCGGCCCGCGGGCTTTGAGCAGGCTCGGGTGATCGTGCTGGTCCCGTCTTCTTGGGAGCCCGACAACTGGATCGGCAGAGACAGCAAGGCGCGCGGGCCGCACGGCCTCGGCACCGTCTACGAGGATCTCAACGCGCTCGCTTCAACGCGCGCCTGGTTGGAGCGGCAGCCGAGCTTCTCTGTGCCACGAGATTGCCGGCTGGCCGTCGAGTCCTGCCTGCACCCGCACGCCCTGGACGCTGTGGCCCTTGCCGGGGGCGAGCGATTGCAGGCCCACCGGCGGTACCTCCAGGGCGTCAGCTTTGCCCGGCGTGGTCAGGCGGATCTGGCCCTCGTGAACTGGGCCGACGACTACTCAGGGCGGCGCGCGGCTTTCCCCACCGAGATCAAGCTGGCGACGCGACTCGGTGAGGAGGGGCGACGTATCGTGCTGACGGAGCCGCAGCTTGGCCCTTTCGGGCAGATCGTCGGTGAGTTCACAGTTCCGGCGCATCAGGCCCGTGGTGTGCCTGCCGACGCGCAGGTGGCTTCCGTGGTCTGCTCCCGAGGGGGCCTGAGCTTCGACTGGGGTGGAACACCCTGGATCTACGATCGCCTCGGGCTTCGCCCAGGGAACCGGGAGGATGCCGATGCAGCCACTTCACAGCCTGCTTGAGGAGCCAGTCTTCCGCGTGGAGCTTCGTGGCGGCGGCCGCGCCGTGCTGTCGCTGCCCGAAGTGCTCGCGGGGCTGGGCAGCGGATCAGTCGAGGAGTTCTCGGGGCTCGTCGCGCACCAGCAGCACCCGTGGCACGCCTTCCTGGTGCAGGTTGGAGCGCTTGCGCTGCGCGCAGGGGGTGTCGCGGGCACTGACGGCCTGGACGACGAGGAGTGGCGGACCCTCTTGATCCGCCTCGCCGGGGGCGTCGAGGAGGCGTGGGCGCTCGTGGTGCCCGATCTCGCCAAGCCCGCGTTCATGCAGCCTCCAGTACCGGAGGGGAGCCTGGCCAGCTTCGGGGAGCCGCTGGCCCGGCCCGACCTCCTCGATCTCCCGGTCACGGCCAAGAACCACGATCTGAAGATGGGTCGCGTCGTGGCGGCCCACCCCGATGCCTGGGTGTACGTGCTGGTCACGATGCAGACGTGCCAGGGCGTGTCGGGACGCAATTGGTACGGCGTTGCGAGAATGAACGGGGGTCACGGCAACCGGGCCGGGGTCGGGCTCTCCCCAGGCGTTTCGATCGCGGGCCGGTGGCGGCGGGATGTGCGGATGCTGCTCGAGACCCACGACGAAGTCTGCATGGCGCTTGGCTACCCGCTTGCCACCGGCCGGGCAGTGCTCTGGCTGGAACCCTGGGACGGAGCATCTTCGTTCCCGCTCCATGAGTGCGACCCCTGGGTGGTCGAGATCGCGCGCCGGGTGCGCCTCGACCGCGACGA
>CALCXL010000504.1 GCA_937907595.1 uncultured Pseudomonadota bacterium | reverse complement strand
CGAGGCTGCGGGCCAGGGGGTCGTCGTGCACCTCGTTGTAGAGGCCCCAGGACAGCCCCTGCTCGGAGGAGACCGCGCCGCCGACCAGGAGGACCTCCGCGGCTCGTCCGGCGCCCACGAGGCGTAGCAGGCGCTTGAAGCCGGGCAAGGGGTACATCACGCCGATGCGCGAGGCGGGGATCTGGAAGCGGGCGCCGGTGCGGGCGATGCGCAGGTCGCAGAGGGTGGCCAGCAGCGCGCCGCCGCCGATGGCGTGGCCGTTGAGGCAGGCGATCATCGGCCAGGGGAAACGGCGATGGGCGCTGACAGCGGCCACCAGCTCGGGGAACCGGTCGTCCCAGGTCTCCGCGCCGCCTACCCGGACCTCGTGCATGCGGGTGAGGTCGTAGCCCGAGCAGAAGACGCGGTCGCCGGCCCCCCGCAGGACGAGGGCGCGCACCAGGGGGGCGGCCCGATCCAGCAGCTCCGCCAGCGCGAGCATGTCCTCGGGCGCGAGCGCGTTGCCGCGGGCGGGGTTGTCGAGGGTGATGAGCCCGACGTCGCCGCGCTGTTCGAAGGTCAGCGGCACCCGGTGACTAGGCCGCGGCGCCCTTGAAGGCGAAGCGCACCGAGAGGGTCAGGTCCTTCTCGTTGATGCCGACGTGCAGGTCGTCGATGCCCGCGGACAGCTTCAGGGGGCCGTCGCCGGGGGTGATCATGTTCTCCAGCGTGGAGCCCGGGATCAGCGGCAGCGGGTTGAAGCGGTCGATCTGCTGGGCGATCAGGCGGTCGCCCAGGGCCTTGAGCAGGCGCAGGGGCAGGCTGTTGCCCAGGCTGAGGCTGACGTCGCCGATGCTGCCCTCCAGCTGCTTGCTGCCGCGGTTGAAGTTCACGTCCTTGAGCGACGCCGTGGCGTCCACGAAGCGCCCGAGGGCGAAGGGGAACTCGAACTGGTCGCCGAAGAGCAGCGCGGTGCCCTCCAGCTCCAGCTGGGCCCGGGCGTTGAGGGTCACGGCGCCGGCGGCGTAGTCGAAGGAGCTGCCTTCCCGAGCGACGTTGGCGCGCCACTTGCCCTTGACCTTCACGGAGTCCCGAACGGTCCGGGACGCGAAGCCGCGGCCGCGCTTTGCGATGGACTTCGCCCGACCGCGAACGCCGCGGGCGACGGGGCTGCCCAGCAGCGGGGCCTCGTCGATCTGCTCGACGACGCCGGTGAGCAGGCCCTTGACCTGGTCCTCGGCGGCGTGGAGGAGCTTGCGGCTGGAGTCGATGAGGTCCCAATCGCCCTGGCCCACCTGGATCGGCAAGGCCTCCCCCAGCAGATCGGTCCAGAGGTTCTGGGAGATGGAGAGGGCCAGGTGGTAGCCGTCAGGCAGCGCCTTCATCATCGGGTCGACCTCCGGGGGCTCGGGCGAAGGCTCGATGACCTCCACCACGGGCTCGTACGGGACCATGGCGGTCTCGTTCATGTTTTCCGCTCCGCAACACGCCCCAGCAGCAACGAGTGGTCCGGGCGCAGGACCTGATCCGGACTCCCCGGATCTAGAAGACTGGAAGCCAGTTTATCGGAATGAACTCCGTGCCGTCGCAGGATGCTTGCGCGTTGAGCAGATCGAAGAAGAGCGCCGGCGAGCCCGGGTACAGATCGCAGAAGTAGTCGCCGGGGCAGGATCCGGCCGCGAACGCCACCTGGACGTTGTTGCCCAGGGCGTTGATGTCGTCGAGGGCGAAGCGCAGCGTGGCCGTGGTGGGCGTGAAGTCGATGCGCGGGATCACGGACAAGGGCTCCAGCGGGTCGTCGGGGAAGACGCAGCCGATCTCGAAGTCGGGGAACCCACCGACGCTCTCCACGACGTACAGCTCCGGCGTCTCGTAGAGGAAGAAGTCCACGAAGGCCGTGTTCGGATCGAACTCCGTGTACGACTCCATGCGCACCTGCAGCATGTCCGTGTCGCTGCGGTAGCTGCAGCCCTTGATGTCGATGACGCCGCCGGGCGCCACGTCGCCCTCCGGGTCGTCGTCCCAGGGGCAGGGCAGCCAGTCCAGGCCCACGGCCTCCAGCAGCCCGTCGTCGGTCCAGGCGTCGCCGGCCGAGGCGAAGGACACGTCCAGCACGATGGAGTCGCCCATGAGCGCTCCGGCGCCCAGGCTGACCGTGAAGGCGTCCTCGGATGCGCGCGTCTCCCCCACCGCCAGGGGCGCCGATCCGAAGGAGACCGTGGACGGCGAGGACATGGTGAAGTCGGCGGTGGAGCCGGTGCCCACGCTCAAGGTCGCCGTCAGGGGCCCGCCCGTGTCGAAGGCGCCGTCGTTGAGCGCGATGAGGCGCACCTGCACCTGCTCTTCGGCGTCGATGTAGCCGTTGTCGTTGCAGGTGGGGCACGCGCTGTCGTCGATGACGAAGCCCGCCACCACCGGGTGGGCGTAGGGCACGTCCACGGTGAAGG
>CALCXL010000503.1 GCA_937907595.1 uncultured Pseudomonadota bacterium | reverse complement strand
TGTTCTCCGCGATCTTGTTCAGGGGGACGTGCCCCGGACCCTCGATCATGACCTGCACGTCGTGCTTCCAGGCGATCTTGGTGAGCTCCCCCAGGGTCTCGAGCTCCGCGAACTGCGCGTCGTCGTTGGCGTCGGCGATGCAGCCGGGACGCAGCCCGTCGCCCAGGCTGAAGGCGATGTCGTACTCCTTCATGAGCTCGCAGATGCGCTCGAAGTGCTCGTAGAGGAAGCTCTCGCGGTGATGGAGCATGCACCACTGCGCCATGATCGAGCCCCCTCGGGAGACGATGCCGGTGGTGCGGTTCACGGTCAGCGGCACGTGGTGCAGGCGCACCCCGGAGTGGATGGTGAAGTAGTCCACCCCTTGCTCGGCCTGCTCCCGAAGGACCTCCAGGAAGAGGTCGATGTTCAGGTCCTCGACCCTCCCGCCGACGCGCTCCAGGGCCTGGTAGATGGGCACGGTGCCGATGGGCACGGGGCTGTTCCGCAGGATCCACTCCCGGGTCTCGTGGATGTCCGGCCCGGTGGACAGGTCCATCACGGTGTCGCCGCCCCACTTGAGCGACCACTGCAGCTTCTCGACCTCCTCCTCGATCGAGGAGACCACCGCGCTGTTGCCGATGTTCGCGTTCACCTTCACCAGGAAGTTCCGCCCGATGATCATCGGCTCGAGCTCGGTGTGGCGCTTGTTCGCGGGGATGATGGCCCGCCCGGCGGCGATCTCGGAGCGCACGAACTCGGGCTCGCAGTTCTCCCGAATGGCCACGAAGTGCATCTCCGGGGTGATCACTCCCTGCCGCGCGTAGTGCATCTGGCTGAAGTTGGTGTCCCCTCGAGCCTCGCGCTCGGCGGTCCAGGCCGCGCGCCGCTTGGGCAGGCCCCGTCGAACGTCGCAGCCTTGAGGGCCGCTCGTGTCGTAGATGCGGTGTACCTCACCGTTGCTCAGGGTGATCTGCTGACAAGGGACCTGCAGGTCTCCTAGGACAATCTTCTCGCGCATCGCCATCCTCCGCCGATGCGGAGGCTCCTAACAAAAAACCTCGACCGGTGAGGGTCGAGGTTTCGTGGATGCGGGAGGGGGGAGTCGAACCCCCACCTACGTAAGTAGACTAGGTCCTGAACCTAGCGCGTCTGCCATTCCGCCACTCCCGCGTGGCGCCCCATTTCTATTCGCCGTCTCCAGGGGTGTCAACCACGGAACCCCGCGGATCTTTCGTTGTCGATCGGGAAGACCCTGGAGAGAGCCACCGGCGTGTCCGACCGTCTGCTGCCCGCGCTGATCGGCGTCTTCGGCCTGGGAGCCGTCAGCTTCGGTCTGTGGGCTCAGCTCAGCGCCCGGCCCACCCACGCAGGCCCGGTCCCGGCCCGGATCGCCAGGGTGGCCTTCTCCGAGACGGGCAGCGAGGCGACGGAGGCGATCGAGGACACCGGTCAGCCCACCGTCCGGGTCGCGCTGGTCCGCGCAGCCGACTTCCGCGGCGAGGGAGCGGAGGCCCTGGTGGAGTTCCTGGTCACCCGCCGAGGCTCCGAGCTGGGGCGCTGCTACGACGACGAGGCCCCTCACTCGGTGCTCATCCGACTGGGCGCCAAGGTCGAGGTCCTCGAGGCCGACGAGCAGGCCCGCAGCTGCCTGGAGGCACGCCTGGGCAGCTGGCCCTGGCCCGATGACGCCCGAGGGCTGATCTCGCTGGACTTGCAGACGGCCCTGCTGCTGTAGCCTGCGGGCATGCTTCTGCTGTTGCTCGCCTGCCGCGCCACCGGCGACACCGGGGACCTCGATGGGGACGGCTACGGGATCGAGGACTGCGGCCCCGAGGACCGCACCGTCTTCCCGAACGCCCAGGAGCTCTGCGATCAGATCGACAACGACTGCGATGGACTGGTCGACGAGACCTTCGACCTGGACGGCGACGGCTACCTGGCCGACGACGAGGCCGCCTGTCGCACCCTGGGCCTGCCCCTGGACTGCGACGACCTGGACCCGCTGGTACACCCAGGCGCGGACGAGGTCTGCAACGGGGTGGACGACGACTGCTCCGGCCACGTCGACGACGCCCCGGACCACGACCAGGACGGCTTCGGGGCCTGCTTCGACTGCGACGACCAGGACCCCGGGCGCAACCCGGCCCTGGAGGACATCTGCGACGGCGTGGACAACGACTGCAACGGCGCGGTGGACGATCCGGATGACCACGACGGCGACGGTCTGGGGGACTGCCTGGACTGCGACGACCAGGACCCCTCCAACAGCCCGGACCTGAGCGAGGTCTGCGACGAGCAGGACAACGACTGCGACGGGCTGATCGACGAAGGCTTCGACAAGGACGGGGACGGCTGGAGCACCTGCCAGGGCGACTGCGAGGACCTGGACCCCTCGATCTACCCCGGGGCCTTCGAGCTCTGCGACGGCCTGGACAACGACTGCG
>CALCXL010000502.1 GCA_937907595.1 uncultured Pseudomonadota bacterium | reverse complement strand
TCCCGCGCATGGACACCCGGTCGACGTCCCCCGACTGCAGCAGGGCCTCAAAATACGCGATGGTGCGCCTCAGCCCCTCCTCCAGCTGGATCGTGGGCTCCCAGCCGAGCAGCTCGCGGGCCCGGGTGATGTCCGGCTGGCGGCGCACCGGGTCGTCAGGGGGCAGAGGGCCCTCCACCAGGGGGCTGCGGCTGCCGGTCATGGCGATGACCTGCTCGGCCAGCTGCCGGATGGTGAACTCGCCGGGGTTGCCCAGGTTGACCGGCCCGACGGTGTGCTCTTGATCCATCATCGCCACCAGCCCCTTCACCAGGTCGTCGACGTAGCAGAAGGAGCGGGTCTGGCTGCCGTCGCCGTAGATCTCCAGGGGCTCGCCACGGAGCGCCTTCACCACGAAGTTGGAGACCACCCGGCCGTCGTTGGCGAGCATGCGCGGGCCGTAGGTGTTGAAGATGCGGACCACGCGGATGTCGACCCCGTTCTGCCGGTGGTAGTCGAAGCAGAGGGTCTCCGCCACGCGCTTGCCCTCGTCGTAACAGGAGCGCGGGCCGATGGGGTTGACGTGCCCCCAGTAGTCCTCGGTCTGGGGGTGCACCTGGGGATCGCCGTACACCTCGCTCGTGGACGCGTGCAGCATGCGCGCCTTCACCCGCTTGGTGAGGCCCAGCATGTTGATGGTGCCCATGACGTTGGTCTTGACCGTCTTGACCGGGTTGAACTGGTAGTGGACGGGCGACGCGGGGCAGGCCAGGTGGAAGACGCGGTCGACCTCCAGCAGGATCGGCTCGATGACGTCGTGCCGCACCAGCTCGAAGTCCCGGCTGTCGCGCAGGTGGCTGATGTGGTGGCGGCGGCCCGTGTAGAAGTTGTCCAGGCACAGGACGTCGTGGCCGTCGGCCAGCAGGCGTTCGCAGAGATGGGAACCGATGAAGCCGGCTCCGCCGGTGACGAGGACGCGCATGGCCGCCGAGGATACCCGGGATCGGCCGCGGCCTCGCGGGCCGGGGCGTTCGGTTGCCTCGGCTACTTCGGCTGCAGGTCGGAGCAGGAGGCGGCGCCGGAGATCACGCTCTGCTTCCCGGCCCAGGCGCTGCCGACCTGGATCGACGCCCACTGCGCCTGGGGGAAGGGGCAGTCGAAGGCGCTCCCGTCGGCGGGCTGGAAGCTGACCCGGTAGACCTCCTGGCGGGGGCCTTCGCGCTCGCAGCCGATGCAGGTCCCCGTGCGCTTGAGCTTCGGATCCGGCCAATCCGGGGCGACGTCGGCCTTCCCCCCGGCCTTCGCGGTGCGGCTGCGCTTCCACTCGTCGACGGTGAACGTGCACTTGTCCGCGTAGATGGGCTCCTTGCGGAACTTCGGCTTGCAGTCCTGGTACTCGGTGAAGCTGCCGTCGCCGTTGTCGCGCTTCCGCGTCGTGCAGGTCTCCCCGTCGGCCACCTTCTTGTGGTCCTTGACCTCCTGCTTGCGGGTGACCTGCCGCGCCTTCGCCGGCAGCCGATCGCACCAGGCCGAACGCTTCTGGGGCCCGTAGGCCTCCACCTCCACCGTGCGCTCCCAGGACTTCGCGGTCGCGGTCGCGTCCACGGGCTTCTTCCAGAAGAGCATCACCGCCAGGAAGACCAGCAGCAGCACGATGCCGCCCAGGATCGCCTTGCCGATTCCGCCCCCCGACGCCTTCGGGGCGGGGGGCGCCGGAGCGGCCGCCTCCTGCACCCGCGCCACCGTCTCCGCGCCGTCCAGCCCGCAGCCGCAGTTGGTGCAGTTGTTGGCCTTGGCCGCCATGGGGGAGCCGCAGGCCTCGCACTCCTTGTCGGCGCCCACGTAGACGTGGTCCTGCACCGCGACCTTGTCCTCGTCGCTGGGAAAGTAGCGGGTCTCCTCGTCCTGGGCGGAGCCGCACGCGGGGCAGTGGCGGTGCTCCAGGCCCAAGAGCTTGGACGTGCCGCAGCCCGGGCAGTCCCAGAGCATCTGATAGGTG
>CALCXL010000501.1 GCA_937907595.1 uncultured Pseudomonadota bacterium | reverse complement strand
CCGGCGTCAACGCGAAGTACAAGACCGGCGGGCCACTCAAGCTCAACTTCAACGTGGGCGCCTCGGCGGGCCTGGTGCTGGGGCTGACCATCTCCGGCGGCATCACCGCCAGCGTCGACCTGTGGGTCAAGACCCTGAAGAAGGACTGGGAGCTGGCCAGCAAGACCTGGGAGTTCCGGCCCGGCGGCAAGCTGGAGTACCGCAAGGACTTCGACTACGAGATGGGCTCGGCGCCGTCGGCGGCCATGCTCGCCCCGGACAGCACCCCGAGCATCGACGGCAACGAGATGGCAAAGCAGGCGGGCGGCCAGGCCGATCTGTAGCCTCCGGCCGGCCTGCTACCCTGCCTCCTCCGCTGAGACGAGGGACCCCACATGGCAGACGAAGCCCCCCCCGGCACCCGCCGGGGCGACGTGTTCGACCGGGCGCCCGAGCCCCACTTCCGTCGCAACCCCGACGCGCCCTTTGCGTATTCGCCCCTGGTGGACGTCCGCAAGGGCCAGAACGGGCTGCACCTGCTGTCCTTCGTCCCCCCCGCTGCGGCCCCGCCGGACGTGCGCTGGGAGGAGGGCGAGCCCCACATCGACGTGTGGAGCCAGGCGGAGCTGCTGGTGCCCTTCGAGTCCATCGAGCGGCTGATCCGCGACCTGGCCACCCAGTTCAAGTCGGCCGTGGTCGGCAACTTGCTGGCCGAAGCCGCCGCCCAGGGCATGGAGCTCCCGGCGGCCGAAGACATCGTGGTCCAGGGCCTGGAAGACATCTTCGCCGTGGCCGAGGAGCGTGAGCGTGAGTGACATCCCCGATCAGGGCCGCATCTCCATCACCCCGGTCCTGCGCCGCAATGCGAAGGCGCCCGTCTACTTCACGCCGGTCGTCGATGTGCGCGTGACCCAGACCGATCTGCGCCTGCTCAGCTTCGTGGTGCCGGCCGCCGATCCCGACGAGATCCTGGCCACCGACGGGGGCTACCAGCTGCCCATCGCCAGCCAGTGCGAGCTGATCATCCCGCCCTCGACGGCGGAGGCGCTCATCGGCGCGCTCCAGGCGCAGCTGGACATCTGGAAGGCCGGACGGGAGTAGGGGTCAGCGTTCCAGGAGTCGGGCGTTGGTCAGGGCCAGATCGCACAGGGCCTTCAGCCGCGCGTAGCCCATGGAGCGCACGGGGCTCTGCACGATCCAGAGCGACTCCTCCCCCCGCAGCACCACCATCAGCCAGCGCTCTTCGCCGCCGCCGCGCCGGGTGCGCGTGAGCTCGAAGCGCGGCGCGTCCTGACCGGCCGCCCGCATCACGTCCGCTGCCACCACGCTGTAGCCGTCCTTGGCCAGCGCCATGCGCAGCTCGGCCGCGTCGCTCGTGTTGTAGGGGTGGCCCTCCCGCCGCACCTGAGCCACCACGCCGCTGAAGTCGGTGGCCGTCTGGGCGAAGGCCGCGGCGCGGGCGCCGCCGGTGGGGTAGGGCAGCCAGTCCACGGGGGCCCGGGGATCGAAGACCATGCCCACCGCGCTGGCCGGGGACAGATCGGGCAGGCCGGCGAACTGCGCGTCCTTGCACGCAGCGCGCAGGGCGGGCTCGGACTGCTCGATCACGGCCTTGCTCGAGCGCATCGTGAGGATCCAGAGGGAGCCTCCGCGGCCGACGAAGCAGTGGCGGGTGGACTCCGTCTGGGTGGCGCCCCCGAAGAGGCTGCCCAGGCCGCCGCCCATCGGCAGGATCGCGAGGTCCGTGAGCCCGCCCAGGCCGTCGCGGGCGGCGATCTTGTCCCGCACCTGCAGGCCCTCGGGGTAGACGCTCATGGTGCGGTCGCCCACCTCGTCGATGCGCCAGGTCCAGCCCGTGCGGGCGTCCAGGGCTTCGGCGTGAGCCTCGCTGCGCGACACCGGGCGGAGCTCGGCGCCCGGCAGGGTCACGGTCAGGGCGTCGTGCTCCAGGGACTCGCCCGCGTGAGCGAGGGAGGGGAGCAACAGCAGGAGGAAGAGCCAGCGCATGGGGGCATTCTAGCGCGGTCGGGGCGGCGACCCGGGTCGCGTGATCAGACGGCCAGGGCGCGCTCGTCGGGCAAGACGAAGCGGTAGCCCACGCCGAAGACGGTCTGCAGCAGGTCCTTGTGGCCGCCCAGGTCGTCCAGCTTCTTGCGCAGGCGGGCGACGTGGCTGTCGATGGTGCGCTCGTAGCCGGTGTGGCTGTAGCCGAGCACCTCCTCCAGCAGCTGCTGGCGCGTGAGCACGCGGCCGGGGCGGAGGGCCAGGAAGTAGAGCAGGTCGTATTCGGTGGGGGTGACGTCGACGCGCTCGCCGTCCAGGTAGGCGCGGCGCCGCTCCGTGTCGAAGCGCAGGGGCCCGCGATCCAGGCTGGGTGTGGGTTCAGCAGCGCCGGTCGCGGAGGTGGCGGCGCGCACCCGCCGGGCCAGCAGCGCCCTCACGCGGGCCACCAACTCGCTCACGCCGAAGGGCTTGCGCACGTAGTCGTCGGCCCCCACGGTCAGGCCCATCACGGCGTCCACCTCGTCGATGCGGGCGCTGATCATGAGGATGGCGGGCTGCGGGCCGTCCTGGCGGCGGATCGCCTGGCAGACGTCCAGCCCCGAGCGGTTGGGCAGCATCACGTCCAGGAGGACGAGGTCCGGCTGGAGCTGGCCGACGAGCTCCAGGGCCGTGTCGCCGTCCAGGGCCTGGTGCACCTCGTAGGACTCACGCTTGAGGTGGAAGCGCAGCAGATCGGCGATGAGGGGGTCGTCTTCGACCACGAGTACGGTGTGTGCCATGCATGGACCCTACGGCAGGATCGCCGCGTTCCACGGGAAGGATCGAGAACATGCACAGGCTTGGCGAAGGCTTCGCTGCTCCGCAACATTTCGCAGCGATCGCCGCAACATGGGGCGGCGCCGTCACAGGGCTGGCGAGGAGGGCGGGACCCGCCACATGCGCGGCGAAAGGGTCGCAACGCCCCGCGCAAGGCGGCAACAAGCGAGCGCGAAGCTCTGAGGGTCGATGGCGATCAAGCCACGTCCGAACACCCCGGAGTCTTCCATGCGCAGCCCCCTCACCGTCCTCTCCGACCTCCACCACGACCAGCGCGGCCAGGGCATGACCGAGTACGTGATCATCCTGGTGGCCATCGCGGTCGTCTGCATCGCCATCAGCGTGCAGTTCGGCGGCAAGGTCAAGGAGCTCTTCACCGACGCCCACATCGAGCTGGAGACGGTCAACCAGAACCTCTGAGCATCGCGACCTGCCCAGCGCCGGGTCCGCCCTCCCGCGGATCCGGCGCTGCTCTTTGGCGCCGGCTTCCCTAGACTCCGCGCCGTGAACATCGCCGCCCTGACCCCCGTCGTACTCCTCCTCC
>CALCXL010000500.1 GCA_937907595.1 uncultured Pseudomonadota bacterium | reverse complement strand
GGGCCACCGTGCCCAGCAGCCCCCGCGCGATCTGCTGCGAGCCGCCCTTCGGGTAGTAGCCGCCGTGCAGGAAGTGCTTGACCACCAGCGCCTGCATCGCAAAGCAGGAGCGCGAGGGCGGCACGCCGTAATAGCCCCACTGGGCGGCGAAGACCGCGCGCAGCCGCGGGTCGTCAGTGAGCTCCTCCAGGACGTCCTTGGTGCTCCGCGTCAGCCACTTCTGCGCGCTCTTGGCGATGGTGCGCTGGGTGATCGCGTCGGACCACTTCGGCAGCGAGCGGGCCAGGTAGTAGCCGCGCATCCCGCCCGCGATCTCCTTGACCAGGGCCAGGTAGCGGTCGATCGCCTGCTCCTCGCCGGGGAAGGCCTCCACCAGGTTGGCGCGGAACTGCTCGGGCGAGTCGGGGAAGTCGACGCGAAAGCCCTGGGGGTAGTGGAACTCGTCGTAGACGGGCCCCAGCGACGTCCACTCCAGCTCCCCGCCGCCCAGGTCCGCCAGCAGCCGGCCGGTGACGCTGTGCTCGGTCACCTCCCCCACCGCGTGCACGCCCACGTCCCAGACGTAGCCCGTCTTGCGACCGCGCCGCTTGAAGGTGTGGGTGAAGCCGCCGGGCACGTAGTGCTGCTCGAGCACCAGGACGCGCTTGCCGACCTTGCTGAGCAGGGCCGCCGCCGTCATGCCGCCCATGCCCGAGCCGATCACGATCGCATCCCAGGGGCCCTCGGGGGCCGTCTTGTGCCAGTACCTGTCCTGCTTTTCGGTCGCCATGGGCGCGACCCTACCAGCGAGATGACCGCGGGTCAGCCGTCGAATGAACGGTCATTCAGTTTGTGATGAGGGGGCGGTTGGTAGAGTCCCCGGCATGCCCCCCCGCGATCCGAAGTGGCTGCCCTTCGCTGTCTTCCTGGGCTTCTTCGCGATCCAGGGGCTGCTCCTGCTGGGCACCTTCGACGCCATCGACCTGGAGGAGACCGAATACGGCAACGTCGCCGTGGCGCTGCTGGACGGACACGTCGACGACTACGCCTCGCTGAGCACCGACCCGTCCCACGGCGACGACCTCATGAGCGGGGCGGGGCGGCGACGTCGCACGGTCTGGTCGACCGAGGTGCTGGTCACGCCCGTGTTCGCGGCCCTGGGCCCCAGCCTGCTCAGCCTCAAGCTCTTCACCCTGCTCGGCGGCGCGCTCTGGGCGCTGCTTTGGTTTCTGGTGGCCCGCGTCGCCGCCCCCCGCGCGCCGCCCTGGTTGGCCGCCGGGCTGTTCGTGCTCCCGCTCCCCCTCATCCAGCGCCAGGCCCTGAGCGCCACCAACCTCTTCGCCCACCTGGGCAGCTCGCTGTTCCTGGGCGCGGCGCTCTGGCTGATCCTGCGCCCCCTCCAGCGCCCCGGCTCCCCCGCCCGCGGCCCCCTGCCCGGCATCCTGGGCGCGGGGCTGCTGTGCGGATTCGGCGTCTACCAGTCCACCTCACTGGCGCCGATGCTCCTGGGCCCCCTCTACCTGGCGTGGCGGGCGGCGGGGGTCGGGGGCGCGCTCGGCTTCGTGGGCGCGCTGCTGCCAGGACTGCTGGTGATGATCGGCTTCGCGGATCCGGGGCGCGACGGCGACCTGGCCTCCCGCCTGACCGGCCTGACCGGCGGCGATCCCATGCGCGGCGAGCCCCTGTCCGTGGCCCTGGAGAACGCGAAGGTCGCCCTGCTCTACGGCGCCGGCTTCGGGCGGGTGGATCCGTCGACGCTGCGCCTGTCCTTCCTGCCCTGGGGCGCCGCCTACACCGCGTTGAGCGCCGGCATCCTGGCCGCCGGCTGGCCCTGGCGCGCCCGGCCCGAGCCCGCGGTGCGGCACCTGCGGCTCGCCCTGCTGCTCAGCGTCGCCGCCTACGTCGCCGCGTGGATCAGGACGGGCTTCCAGCTCGAGACCGGCTACTTCGACGGCCTGCGCTACCTGCTTCCCATCGCCGGCGTGCTGCCCGTGCTGCTGCTGATCGCCCTGCAGCGCCTGCACCGCACCCGGACCTCCCTGGGCCTGGCGCTCCTGCTGGCCCACGTCCTGGGCTTTGCCCTGCTCTTCCGCCCCGCGGTCTTCCCCGCCCCCTGGTCCCGCCTGGTGGGCTACGAGCCGACGGTGATGCGGCAGTGGATGCAAGGCCCCCTGGACGCCGACCGCGTCGATGCCCGTCGGTTGCCCCGCTGGTCGCGCCTGGCGGGGGTGAGCGCGGCCCGACAGGCAGCCGTCGACGCCGACTTCAATGCGATCGCCGCCCGGCTGCCCGCGGACGGCGCGGACGACGAGGGCTGGCGCGGGGTCGGCATCGGCCTCCTGATGGCCTCCAGCGAGGACGTGCCCGCGCTGCCCGTCGGCGCGACCCCGCAAGAGGCGGCCTGGATCACCGAGGGCATGGCCATGGGGACGGCCTGGCGCGGCTGCCAGCAAGCGGTGCAGGAGCGGCTGCTGCAGAGCTTCGATCCGGCGGCCCTCTGGTACGGGTTTGGACGCGCCGACCTGTACTGCAAGCTGCACGCGCAGGCGGCGCTGTCTGCCGACGAGCGGGGCGCCTGGACCCGCGGGCTGCAGGACGCCTGGAGCCGCGAATACGGCCTGGACGACGACGTGGACGTCGACTTCCTGCAGCGGCTCTACATCTACTGACCCGCCGACGGCGGCCTACTGCAGGGTCCGCGCGATGCGGAAGCCCCGGTTCCAGTAGGTGGACCAGGGCAGGCTGTGCACGCGGTCCGCCACCCGGCAGGAGGGGCCTTCCTGGGCGTAGGTGCCGCCCCGGGCCACGCGTTCGCTGCCGAAGGCGGCGCCGGTGGGGTCGGTGACCTCCGCCGTGGGGTAGGCGCCGTAGAGGTCCCAGACCCACTCGGACACGTTGCCGCTCATGTCGAAGAAGCCCCACGCGTTGGCGTCCAGGGAGCCGACGTCGCTGCCGGTGTAGGGGTCCAGTGGGCCGTTGCACCAGGCGACGTCGGCCAGGGTGTCCGAGCCCGAATACACCCACGACTCGTCGGCGCGGGCGGCGTACTCCCACTCGGCCTCGGTGGGCAAGCGCCAGCCGTCGGCGCCCTGATCCCAGTCCCCGCTGCCGGCGGCGACGTTGCTGTAGGCCGGATCCAGGCCCTCGTCGTCGGACAGCGCGTTGCAGAAGTCCAGGGTCTGCGGCCAGGAGATGTTCTGCACCGGCTTCAGGTCCCCGCAGCCGTAGGTGCAGTCGCTCACGGTGCCGCCGATCACCTCCAGGTACAGCGGCTGGACGACCTCGTGCGCCGTCATCAGGACGTGCTGGGTCAGGACCACGCGGTGGCGGTCCTCGTCGATGCCCCGGTCCGGCTCCGTCGACGGGCTGCCCATGAAGAAGTCGCCCGGCGCCAGGCAGATCAGCGGCACGCTCACCGGGCCCACCACCAGGGCCGTCGGCGCGGTCGCGCAGAGGTCGATGGGCGTGGCGTCGTCGTCGTCCCCGGTGTCGTCGTCGTCCCCGGTGTCGTCGTCGTCCACCGTGTCGTCGTCGTCCCCGGTGTCGTCGTCGTCCCCGGTGTCGTCGTCGTCCACCGCGTCGTCGTCGTCCACCGCGTCGTCGTCGTCCCCGGTGTCGTCGTCGTCCGGGGCGATGTCGTCGTCGTCGCTCCCCGAGTCGTCGTCGTCGAGTTCGCCGGAGCACTCCCCGGGAGCCTCCCCCCGGTACCAGCAGAGATCGCAGCCGGGCAGGCCCACGAGCAGCAGCAGGGCGGCGAGGAGTCGCACCACTAGAACCGCCCGGAGAGGCCGAGGACGACCCGCTGGTTGTCGGCGACCAGCCAGGGCATCGGCGCCCTCGCCAGGCCATCCTTCGCGCCGCCGGAGGCGATGAGCGCGATGCCCACGCCCTCCATGATCCCGCCGACCACGATCGCGGCCACGCCAGCGTCCAGGTAGCCCTCGTAGGCGATGGGGTTGTTGCCCGCCGCCACCTTGTCGCCGTAGTTGGCCAGCGACGCGATGCCCAGCCCCAGGGGGAGCGCGCCGCCGCCCACCAGGGCGATGCCGACGCCCTTGCGGGTGCTGCCGGCCCGCTCGATGACGCCCAGCTTCTTTGTGATCCGGCCGCGCGCCTCCTCACCCCACGCGCGGTGCTCGGGGAAGAGGCCGTCGATGGCCAGGTAGTCGCGCAGGTGGCGCATGGCCTGGCTCAGCTCACCGCGCCCCTCCAGGATCTCCACGCGGATCTGCTGGGCCAGCCAGGTCGACGGCCCCGCCTCCAGGCTGATCGCCCGCTGCGCGAGCTTGAGGGCCTCGTCGCGGTCGCCGTTGGACAGCGCCTGCTCGGCCTGCCGCTGGATCTCCCCCGCGCGCCGCGCGTCCCCCGCCCAGGCCGGGGACGCAAGCAGGCCAAACAGCAGCACAGCGGCCACAAAGCGTCTCATGAACTCCCCTTCGCTCTCCGCGGGATCCCGCCTCAACGCGCCAGAGAAGGGACCTTCTTGGCGCCGGAGGCCGGCCAGGATGCGATCCGCTCCCCGTCCCGCTCACAGCGGAACTGATAACGCACCCCGCTCCGCCACGCCACGTCGTAGGGGAGGAAGAGTTCCACCTCCCACAGCCCGCCGCCCGTGTCGCTCAGCGCCTGGGTCTGCCAACTTCCCCCATCCCAGGGGGCGTAGGCCAGGGTCGGCGTGCAGGCCCCGGCGGGGGACACGTCCAAGGTCAGGCGGGTGGGCGCGCCGATCACCACGTTGGTCGGAGGCTTGTGGCTGAGCTTCGCCGAGGGGGCCGCGGCGGGCTTCGGCGTCGGGCGGGGGGTGGCGACGGGCCGGGGAGTCGACGCGGCGACGGGGGCCGGCGTGGGCGCCGCGACGGGCAC
>CALCXL010000499.1 GCA_937907595.1 uncultured Pseudomonadota bacterium | reverse complement strand
GTGCTCGATCAGGTTCGGGGTGGGGGGTGATCGCTGGGTCATGCGATTGCCCTGGCTGGGCACTGACGGTTGGCCCGCTGCTGACTCCACGGCCTCGGTGTTGACGTCGGCGCCGGCTCCCCCGCCCAGATGGACTCGTAGCAGACCGGCCGGTCAGGTCGCGCTGGCCACGCGGTCCAGCCAGTAGTCCGGGCGGCGCCTGGAGTGCGCGACGGCGACGATGACGATCTCGGCCGACTGCACGAGCCATGCAATCGAGTACGGGAATCGGCGCAAGACCTTCCGGCGGACGGCCAGTGTGGCGTCGACGCGTGGAACCAGGGGCCAGCGGGTGGAGTGCTCGCAAGCGTCACGAACTGCCGCCTCGACCTCATCGAAGAAGTCCCCACCCAGGCCGGACGCAGCATCCTCGTACCAGTCGACGGCCGCGTCGAGCTCTCTACGAGCCCCGGGGTGGTAGCGAAACGGAAGTGTCACTGACGCTTGGCGGCGAGCCTGGAGCGGATCGCGTCGTGGACCTCGTCCCCATCGATCAGGTGGACTGAGCCGTCCCTGACCTCATGGACGCGCCGCTCGATTGCCCCGGCCCACGCTTCGTCCACGTCGGTGTCGGAGCTGCCGTCGAGGCTCTCGAGGAGTTCGCGCGCGAGGCCGGCCCGTTCCTGCAGGGGGAGGTTGAGTGCGGCGTCTCGGAGATCGGTGGTGGTCATGGTGCGATCTTAGCCCGCAGGCGCGCCGCTTCCACCCCCGGCTTCGCGCAGCCCGGGACAGCCGGCGTTTCCTTCCCCCAGAACGCACAAGACCCCCGCCAGCATCCTGTGGCGGGGGTCTTGCTGATAATGGCGGGGCAGGTGAGACGGTACTCTAACTTTCTGGCGTCGATCTCGGCGGAGGAGTGGGGGCGGTTGGCAGCGCTCGCCTCATGAGCACGTCGGCGTTCGACTTGCCGTCGGGAAGGCTGCCGGTACTCCAACTGGCTGGCTCTGGCGTCCGACGAGGAGCTCGGGCGCGCGGGCGCCACCCTCCCGCTTGACGTTCCGCCGCGGGCCTCGCAGGTCGGGTCGACGGAAGCCGCAAGCCGAGCGCGGGTCGGCGGTCCGCGGTCACTACCGCAGGTAGTGGAGCTGGCGTGGAGCGTCGTCGTCGCGCTCCAGGGCGAAGTAGAGCGGCTCCATACCTCAGCGGTCCATGAGCCCGAGTACACATCGGTAATCGAACTTCCGGAAGAAGTCGAAGATCGGCCTTTCGTCGTAGACCATGGCGGCCGTGACCGCGCCGCGATGCTCGATCGCCCGGAGACGTGCGCTCGGCTCGCGCGTCCGCGCGGCGTGGAGCGTGAAGCGTCCACCACGGACGAGTGTGGCGGGGAGGGCTTTGCGCGGAAACGGGACTCTCGATGGGCTCACAGAGATCAAGGCGCGCCCTCCTGAAGCCCAGTGCAGGAGTGGGTGGACGTCGTCGACGTCGAAGAAGTGCTTGCCGTACCAGCCGCCTGCACTCACCCCCCCGTCGAGGGGATGGCCGGTGTGCACCTCGTGCCCCCTCCAGCGCGAACAGCTGCAGGTACTCCGCTGTGGCTCGACCTTCTGCTCTCGAGAGTGCCCACCGGCCACGGCCGCCCACGAAGAACGAAGCGCCGATGTTACTGAGATCACTCAGGAACACGAAGTAGTTTCTTCTGAGGATGGCGGTTCGCGTCCAGCGGGGGCGCCAGTGCCTCGACCGGGGCCCGGGGGGCCGGGGGCGACCTCCTATCGGGCGACCGGCCCTGCGAACCGGGCTATGATTGACAAGCCGGAGCGGCCCGTGGGATGACGGTGCTGGGAGGGCGAGGTGGCGGGGCTTCCAATTCTTGTGCTGGTCGGGGTGGTCGCGGCGCTCGTGGCGGGTGTGGCGGTGGTCCGACGCCGCCGGCCGTCGCCCTCGGAGCTGTTGCTGGTGCGTGAGGCCGCCGAGGCGCTGCGGGCCGAGTCGGCCGTGACGCTCCAGCGCCTCGACGAGCTCAAGCGGACCGGCGCGCTCGGCCGGGCCCAGGCGGCCGCCGAGGCGCAGGCCCGCCAGACGATCGCTGAGCGACGCGAGGCGCTGAACGGGCAGCTGGACCGCGTGGTCGACAACGGGCTGTTCGTGTCGGCGTTGAAGGCGTCCCTCCCCCGCGACACCTGGAAGCGGGACTTCGAAGCGCAGCTGAGCGTGGCCACCGACCAGGCGCTGGCGCCGGCCGGTCTCCAGAGGGCCTTCGGGCAGGCGGTCGCCGAGCACACCTCGGGGTTGCTGGCGGCTGCGAGCCCGCCGAGCTCCGCGGCGGCGTGCCGGGACGCCGCGATGGCCCTCCAGGCGATCCCGCCGGCTCGCCTGCAGCGGTTCATGCAGGGACGAGAGGAGCTTCAGGCGCGGCTGGACCAGCTCGCCTGCGCACGACAGGACGTGGCGTTCGGCGCCGTCGTCACGGGGACCGGCGCGGGGATCCTGGTGGCGGGATCGCTCCTGGGGCACGACGCCTTCGTCTGGGTGGCCGCGCGAACGCTGAAGTCGGTGACGCACGTCCACTCGCGGGTCGCGGAGGCGGTGCTGGAGTGGCTCTCCGAGGAGGTCGGGGAGGAGGTCGTCGACGAAGCGCTGGAGGCGCTCGGCGCCGCCCTCACCGGGGTCGGGCTGCTGTTCACCGGGTGGAAGATCGCCAAGTACGCGTGGTTGATCAAGCGCCTCAAGGTCGATCAGGAGCACCTCGTGACCCTCCGGCAGGAGTTGGGGAACAGCTGGCGCCAGACCCTCGACAGCATGGAGGGCGAGGTGGCCTCAAGCGTGCGCAGTGGCGTGCGGAGCGGGTTCGACCAACTCCGCGACGAGCTTCGCCTGGTCCTCTCCGAAGCGGATCACCAGCTCGAGTGGGCCGATGGTTGGGGGTGACGGCGATCGGGCTGGCATGGGCGCCGCTGCGCAGCCCCGGTCCCGACGAACCCGGGGCGCCGCGGACACACTCAGCGCCCGTCCGAGTCGGGCCGGAGTGGGATGAGGCCTTGGACGACGACCGCCCCGCCCCTACAATGCGTTGACTCGAGCCCCCCGGAAGCCGTGTGGGTCGGCAGCCGCCGATCGCGCCTTGAGACCCGCTATTGATGCGACCCAGCAGCCTGCGCCCCATCCAGCGGCCGGCGGGCAGGAGCCAACGAGCGATGCCGCCCAGCCCCGCGCCCCGCGAACCCGTTCCCTTCGCCCCCTCCCGGGAGCGCAGGTTCTTCACCGTGCGAGAGATTGTCGCGGCGGCCCCGCACCTCGGGCTGCCGCACTTCCAGCGCGGGGCCGTCTGGCGGTCATCGGACGTCGCGCGCCTGCTCGAGTCGCTGGCCCTGGACACGCCCTGTGGGACGCTCCTGCTCTGGCAGCCGGTCGGGTTGGCCGAAGCGTTCTCGGAGCACGGCGTCCGCGCCTGGTCCGACGTCGGGGTGCCCGAGTACCTGGTCCTGGACGGCCAGCAGCGGATCACGACGCTCGTGACGCTGCTGGGGCCGGCGAACGAGGCGGCGCTCTGGGCCGTGAACCCGTCGGCGTCGCCGACCCTGGCCAGCGGCCTGGAGGACGTCCCGCGAAAGCTCCCCGGCGAGGGGCTGTTCGTTCGGCTGGAGCGGCGTCCCAGCCCCGGGGACGACAGCAGCGGCCGCCGCCGCGCAGCCTGGGACCGGCGCCGAAAGGTCCTGGCACCGTTGGTCGACCTCCTCCACGGCGGCGACGCGCAGTGGCCCGGCGCGGGCAGGGCCCCCGGGCAGTGGAGGGCGCTGGTGGAGGGCGTGCGCGCCATTCCGGACCGGGAGCTTCATGTCGCGGTGCGCAGGCAGCGGGGCGAGGGGGGGGACGAGCGGTTCGACCTCGGCGAGGCGGTCGCCCTGTACAACCGGATCAACAGCAGCGGCCGCGGCGTGGAGCTCGAGGAGCGCGCGTTTGCCGGGGTCGTCGCCGCCTATCCAGCGGCGGGGGGCTGGATGGCGGAGACCTTCCGGCTCGCCCACGGCAAGGACGAGTCGCCGTCCCGCGACGCCTGGCTGACCCGGGAGCGGGAGCGGCAGTTCGGCTTCAAGCTCTTCGTGCGCGGGCTGGCCGCCGCGTTCGGGGTTCGCTCCGAGGGCAGGTCGTGGTCGCGGAACGATCTGGCCCGCGCCGATCTGTTCGCACGCCTCTCCGCCCCGCTGGAGAACGAGGAGATCGACGGCGCCTTCAGCGACACGTTCGCCGAGGCGCGTCAGGCGATCCTGACCACGCGCAGGGCGCTGGACCACCTCGGGTGCGACGAGCTGCGCCTGGTCCCCTCGGAGCGCGCGCTTCGCGCCGTCTTTCCCGTCCTCCTCCTCTACCCGGGGATCACGGACGAGCAGGCGGCGGCCGTGGTCCTGCTGCTGCAGTGCTTCGGCGACAAGGCGCGCCGCGAGCTCGTCGCGGCGGTGCGGGACGCCGACACCGAAGCGGAGGCGCTCTCCGCCGTCCTCGGGGCGCTTCCGAGCCGGGACGGCCTGATCGACCGCCTCGGCGCCGTCACGACCCTGCAGAGCGGGATGGTCTCCGTGCTCTACCTCATGCTCCGCGCGAGGGAGGCGCGCGACCTGGAGGCGGGGGGCGCCGTCCTGTCGGTGCGCGAGCCGGTGCAGCGGCAGCACATCGTCCCCTACGCCCAGCTGCGCGCCGCCTACGGCTTGTCCACCCGCCGGCCGGGCTCTCACGACGTCCACCGGATCGGGAACGTCACGCTGCTCTCGGGTCGTCTGAACTACGAACTGGGCGACCGACTCGACTACCTCGACGGCCTGGGGGATCCGCTGCTCGACCCGCACTGCCTGGGCGGCTCCGTCGGCGCGGCGTTCGACGAGGTCCGTCGGCGCATCGAGGCCGACCGGAGCAGCGCGGCCATCCGGGCGGCCTTCGACGAGTTCTGCAAGGCGCGAACGGAGGTCGTCGGCGACCGGATGCACGCCTGGCTCTCTGGGCTCTCGACCTGTCTGGCCTCTGGGCAAAAGGGCGTCGCGCCCTCGGAGCGGCGGTTCGACCCGATCACCCGGCAGCTGCGCGGCGCAGGGCTCGGGGAGCGGCTCACGTCCGCCCTCGTCCGCGCCCGCCGCCATGGGACGCCCAA
Source organism: uncultured Pseudomonadota bacterium (assembly GCA_937907595.1). Classification (GTDB taxonomy): domain Bacteria; phylum Myxococcota_A; class UBA796; order UBA9615; family UBA9615; genus CALCXL01. The sequence continues at coordinate 2,332 of CALCXL010000499.1, read as the reverse complement.
GGAGAAGTTCATCCGGCTGGCGGGCCGGTCCAGCGACCCCGTCCGGCGGCAGATCCGCGTCCGCCTGGACGGCTCCTGGCTCGAGGTCGGTCCCCGCTCCGACGCCGCCGAGCGGGCGATGGAGGTGGTCGCCCCGCTGCTGGGGCCGCCCGACTCGCCTCGCGCCGGAACGTACTTCGCGGAGCACCACCCGGCGGAGGACTTCGCCGCGGCCGTGGACGCCCTGGTCGACCTGCTCCGCCCCCGGCGGTAGCCACCGGGCCGACCTACGCGCGTCAGACGTGCTGCGCGGGCTTGCGCCTCAACTTCGCCCGCCATCCGGCGTTGACAGACAAGACGTTCCGCGACGGAGAGACGCGGAGCTCCGAAAGGGCTCTTGTACTTCCTATCCACCGGACCCTGCTCATCGTGCTTCCGATCCCCCCCAGAACCCACAAAACCCCCTCCAGATCGCTCCAGAGGGGGTCTTGCTGATAATGGCGGGGCAAGTGAGACAGTACTCTAACTTTCTGGCGACGATCTCGGCCGAGGAGTGGGGGCGGTTGGGGGCGCTTGTGGAGGCTCCGCGGCGCCGCCGACCGATCGGTGCGGGCAGCTCGATCTGACCTCACGCGGCCAGGTTCACCACCGTCTCCTTCATGCGCTCCTCGAGCCGTCGGAGCTCGTCGTCGGTCACCGGTGGAGGCTCGGCCGGGTGGAGGCCCGCACAGACCCACCCCGAGGCGAGGTGGTGGGCGGTGCGCACGACATCGAGGTAGCGGCTCGTCTTCCGATCGAGGAGCCGATCGATGGACCCATGGTGGGCAGCGCTGATCGAGGCGATCGTCGGCGCCAAGCCCCACTTTCGTGCCAGCGCGGCTCCCAGGGCCTCGTGCATCGACGGGCTCAGCTGCGGGACCAGCGCCGCGTCGAGCTCGGCGCCCTGACGAAGCAGGCGCTCGGCCGCCCCGAGCAGCACCGCGTCGCCGACGTTGTGGAACAGCCCCGCGAGGTACGCCAGATCGGGGTCCAGCTCCGCGTCTTCGGCGGCGAGGAGCCGCGCGGCGTGAGCCGTCGCCGTCGCGTTGCGCCAGGTCGCTCGGCTCAGGTCCGCCAGCGGCCCCGCGAGGACGCCGAGGGAGCTGGCGAAGGCCTCGTGGGCGATGCACAGGGCCGTCCGGTTGCCCAGCACCAGACAGGCCTCGCGCACCGTCTCCGGTGCGCGCGAGCTCCCGAAGGCCGGGGACCTGGCCACTCGGAGCAACGAGCTGACGACGCCCGGGTCGTTCTCCAGGACCCCACAGACCTCGTTGACGCCGCACTCGGGTCGCGCCATCAGCGCCTGCACTTCCGCCAGGTGGGGCGACATGGGCGGAATCGTGTCCTCGGCCTCCGCGACGCGCCGAAGCAGCGCTTCCATGGTCTCCGGTGAGCCCGGAGTCGTTGCTTCGGCCGAGGCTGCTGACCCCGAGAGCAAGGCCGGGCCCTCGAGCGGGGCTTGAGGGACGGAGGGGACCTCCTGGTTCGCGTCGGCGCGGGGCGTCATGCGGAGCAGACATGCGTCCAGCTCCTTCCGGCCGAACGGCTTCTGCAGGAAGTCCGACATGCCGGCATGCAGGAGCAGCACCAGGTCGTCGCGATCCGCCGTCCCCGAGCAGACGACGATGGGAAGGGTCGGGCGGAGCTGTCGCAGGGCGCGGACGAGCTTGTCTCCCCGCGCACCAGGCATCTCCAGGTCGACGAAGAGGATGTCCGGAAGGCCGCTGCGCAGCGCTTCCACGCCCTTCGCACAGGAGTCGGCCATCGTCACCTGGATCTGGTGCTCGGTGAGGAGCCGTGCCAGGGCCCGTCGGAATCGAGGGTCGTCGTCCACGACCATGGCGGAGCGCAGATTCATGGCGTTCTCCATCGGCTTGACCAGGAGCGACTTGAGCCCCATCGAATCCGGGACCATCGCGACCCACCCCCCACTCCCGAGCGGGGCAGCCCGGACCCGGAACCGACTTCGGTCGTGGCTCCTCGACGCACCGGAGTCGGCGTCTCGTCCGTTGTTCATGCCACTTTGGAAACCGCCGAAAGGAAGTTGGCATGGGCTTCGCTATCTCGATGGGTCATGAACGGAGGGAGCCGTATCGTGACTGCTCATGGCGATGTGCAACTGGCCCGGTGCCCGGAGGGGCTGGGGGATCGGAATCAGGACGCTGCCTGCGATCCGGGCTGCATCCTGGTCGTGGACGACGACCGCGTGAACCGCCTCGTCGCGGAGGGCCTGCTGCACGCGGAGGGCTTCGAGGTGAAGCTCGCGTCCTCGGGGCCCGAGGCTCTCGAGCGCCTCGCGGAGGGCGACATCGAC
>CALCXL010000498.1 GCA_937907595.1 uncultured Pseudomonadota bacterium | reverse complement strand
GAGGCGGGGGAGGGGTCCTCAGACCGGGCATCCTTGCGCGGGGGGTCCTGGGCGTGGGTGGCGCGTTCGGGCTCGGAGGACGTCGCCCGAACGGTCGGGCGGCGCGACGAGGTGGCGGGCGCCCGGGGGGCCGCGTGCAGGGGGGCCAGGCTGCTGGTGAGCACGTGCTCGGCCTCACGCTCCCCCTCCACGATGCGGCCGCGGGGTGGGGCCTCGGGGGTGCTCTGGGCGGCGTCCAGGCGCAGGCGCGCGGCGAGGTCCTGCAGGGGCTCGGCCAGCTCGGCCAGGCGGGACCGCTCCAGCAGGGCGCCCGGGCCGCCCGGCCAGGCCAGGGCGGACCCCAGGGCCAGCGCGATGGCGATCGCCAGCAGCCCGTGCAGGCGGTCGCGTCGTCGACGTCGGGCCCAGTCGAAGTCCTCGTCGTCCCAGTCCGAGGCCGCGTTGCGGGTGATGGCGACGGGGAAGGGCAGGTCGGCGCGCGGGCCGCGGTCGTTGGCGGGGGAGGGGGTCTCCGGCAGGAGGATCGTGGGGCCCTCGTGCTGCATGGGTTGGGGAGCGGGCTCGTCGAACCACCGGGCGTCCGCGGGCGCGCTGAGGTCGGCGGGCAGGAGGGCGTCGATGTCGTCGGGTCCCAGGCCCTCGGCCGAGGAGACCAGGCTGGGGGGCGCGAAGGCGGGCAGGTCCCGGGGCGCCAGGTCGTCGGGGTGGGCGCCCAGGCGCAGGGCGGCGTGGCCCATGTCGATGCGGGCGGCGGCGTCGGGCTGCATCAGCGCGTCGATCACCTCGTCCAGCAGGTTGAGGGCGGCCAGGTCGCGGCCCTTCGCCTCCACCAGGTCGGTCAGGCGCGGGCGCTCCTCGGGGTTCCACTCCCGGAACCGGAACTCGTCCCAGTCGGCCAGGTCCTCCCGCCGGTGCAGGGGCGTGCCGCCGGCGACCGCGTGCAGCAGGGCGCCCAGGGCGAAGGCGTCGGCGGCTGGGCCCACGCCCTTCTCCCCCCGCTTCTGCTCGGGCGCCGCGTACTCGGGGGTGCCGATGAAGGCGCCGGTGCGGGTCAGCTCCGGCAGGGGCCGCTCCGTGCGAAAGACCCGGGCGATGCCGAAGTCGGCCAGCCGGACGTGCAGGGTGGCGGGGTGGTCGTCCTGGAGCAGGATGTTGGCCGGCTTGAGGTCGCGGTGCACGATGCCGCCGGCGTGCACGTAGTCCAGGGCCAGCGCCAGCTGCCGGGCCAGGACCACGGTGGCGCGGGGGGGCATGGCGCCGTGGCGCCGCAGCCAGGCGTCCAGGGAGCCACCCTCCATGTGTCGGGTGACCAGGTACGCGTCGCCGTCGCCCACCAGCTGCAAGGCGCGGAAGGGGACGATGTGGGGGTGGTCCAGCCGCTCGAGGACCTCGCCCTCGATGGCCAGGCGGTTGGCGAGAACGCCGTGGCGGCGGTCGCCGTGCAGGACCTTGACGGCCACGGAGTCGCCGCGCCGGGGCTCGGTGCAGCGGTAGGTGATGCCGGCCCCGCCGGCGCCCAGGATCTCCTGCACGGTGTAGCGATCGTCGATCACGTCGCCCAGCCCCAGGAAGCGGGACCAGCCGCTCTCGGGCCGGGTTCGGCGGCAGGAGGGGCGCTTGCAGCGCTTGGGATCCTCCCGCCGGGGGAAGGTCTGAAGGCATCGACTGCAGTAGCGTCTGGCCACGACCAGCTCCTTCGGTTTCAGGCAGGGGAGCGCGCGTGTGGGAGCGCCCGCCTGAACCCTGGACGCGCGACGCACCGGTCTTATTCAGGGATCGATCGAAAAGATCTGTGGTAGGTGTTGGCCCGCCGCCCAAACAGCGGCACGGAGAGCCCCTGATGCGACCCACTATCAGCCTTTCGGCCCTGGCCCTGTCCTCCTTCCTCGCCGCGTGCAGCGGTGGAGCGATCGAGCAGGCCGCGCCGAACCCCGCCGGCGTCGAGCCCGTCCCCTCCCTGAGCGATCCCGTCGGCACGGAGTCCGGCGGCGCCGCAAAGCAGGTCTCGGAGATCACCTGGACCCACTTCGGCACGGAGCCCACGTTGACCGCGTCGGTCAAGGTGAAGGACTTCCTGAACGCGCCCGCTCAGTACGTCGGCAAGGAGGTCCTGGTGGAGGGCACCGTGGTCGACGTATGCCAGAAGGCCGGCTGCTGGATGGTGATGTCCGACGGCGGCCGCCAGCTGCGCGTGACCATGAAGGACCACAACTTCGCCGTGGACAAGGACGGCGCCGGCTCCTGGGCCCGCGTGCAGGGCCTGGTGCAGGAGATTCCGCTGGATCCCGAGACCACCGCGCACTTCGAGGGGGAGAGCGCTCGCCCCGATCTGCTGCCGGAGAAGCAGGGCCAGACGTTCCAGATCCACGCCTCGGGCGTCAGCCTGCAGGACAAGGTGGACACGGAGCCCCAAGACGACGTGACCCAGGGCTGAGTCCCCGGGGCTGAGTCCCCGGGCGGCGGCCTCTACGCCATCCAGTCCCGGGCGTCGATGGAGACGCCCGACAGGCCCATGGCCCGCGCTTCGGGGCTGAGCAGCCACAGCAGCGAGGGCACCACGTCGTCGGGCGTCGGCAACGTCGACGGGTCCTCGTCCGGCTTCGCCGCGGCGCGCATGGACGTGGCCGTGCCGCCGGGGTTGATGGCGTTGACGGCTACCCCCGATCCGCGCAGCTCGTCGGCCCAGACCTGGTTCAGCCCCTCGACGGCGAACTTGCTGGCCGCGTACGCCCCCCAGGTCGCGCGCCCCTGCCGCCCCACGCCGGAGCTGAGGTTCACGATCACGCTGCCCGGCGCCCCCGCCCGCAGCAGCGGCAGCAGCGCCTGCGTCACGCGAAAGACGCCGTTGACGTTGGTGTCCATGACCTGCGCGAAGGCGTCGGCGGGGTAGTCGTCCAGGGTGGCGACGGGGCCCAGGATGGCCGCGTTGTTGATCAGCAGGTGCAGCGCGGGGCTGGCGTCCCGCACCGTCCGGGCCAGGGCCGCCACGTCGTCGGCAGAGGCGACGTCGGCCACCAGCACCCGCCCCGGGGTGGCCAGCAGGGCGGCGGTCTCCTCCAGGGCCTGCTGCCGTCGGCCCACCAGCCAGCAGGTCATGCCGCGTTGGGCCAGGGCCAGGGCGAAGGCGCGGCCGATCCCCGAGCCGGCGCCGGTGATCAGGCCCACCCGGCCGCGCAGGTCGGGGTCGGTGAAGTCGGGGGTCAGGGGCATCAGGGGTTCTTTCGTTGCACGACGACGCGCTCGATCCGGTCGCCCACGCGGAGCTGATCCAGGACGTCCCAGCCGGTCATCAGCTGGCCGAAGGCGGTGTAGTGGCCGGTCAAGTGGGGCTGCGGCGAGTGGGTGATGAACCACTGCGAGCCGGCGGTGTCCTTGTCCGAGCGCGCCATGCCCAGGGTGCCGCGGCGGTACTCCAGGGGGCCGAACTCGTCGGGCAGGGTCCAGCCGGGGCCGCCCCATCCGGTGTTGGTGGGGTCGCCGGACTGCACCACGAAGTCCGGCACCACGCGGTGGACCAGCTGGCCGTCGAAGTAGCCCCGGTCGGCCAGGGCGGTGAAGTTGGCCACCGCCGCGGGGGCGCTGCGGGGGTAGAGGAGCAGGGTCATCTCCCCGCGCGACGTCGTGATGGTGGCGCGCTCGACGTCGGCCACGCCGAACCAGGCGTCGGCCAGCGGGGCCAGCTCCCGGGCCAGGGGCGGGGTGCCGGCCTGGGAGCGGCCGGCCTTCTGGGACAGGGCGAAGAACGCGGCCAGGCGCACGTGGGGGTCGGCGTCGCCCAGGGCCTCGCCGTAGTAGTCGGGCGGCACGGTGCTGCGCTCGGCCACGGCGCGCAGGATCGCCACGCGGCGCTCCCAGTCCGCCGGGCCGGGGTGGGCGCGCCAGGACGCGAGCAGGGCGACGGTGATGTGGTCGTCCATGCGCGAGGTCAGGCCCTCGGCGGCGATGGCGCCCAGGGTGGGGTCCTCGGCGGCGAGCCAGGTGAGCAGCTGCCCTTCGACCGCGCCGTCGGGCCGGGCGGCCACGGCCGAGGCCAGGGCCAGGGCGACGACCGCGTCCTCCTCCAGCGGCACCCGGGCCAGCAGGGCGTCGGCGGCGGCGGGGGCGGGGTGGGCGGACAGGAGGCCGGCGGCGGCGGCGCGGACCCGGGGCTCGGCGTGCTCCAGGGCGGCGAGGCCGGCGGCGAGCAGGGTGGCGTCGCGGTCGGCGTGGTCGATCCGGTCGGCGGGGGCGTCGTCGTTGGGCTTGGTGTCGTCGCTGGGCGCGTCGTCGTCGGCCGCTGCCGCGGGGGCGATGATGCGCCCGGTCAGGCCGGTCAGGCGGGCGGCCTCCAGGGCCGGATCCAGGCCCTCGCGAGGCTGCAGGGCGGCCCAGGAGGCGGCGTCGGTCAGGGATCCGAGGGCGACCAGGGCCTCGGCGGCCACCTGCAGGTCGGCGTCGGTGGCGGCGGCGAGGAGGGGGGGGGCGACCTTGGCCAGGGCCGCGCCCCGCACGACGTTGAGGCGGCGCCGGGGATGGGGGGAGGCGCCCTGCTCGGCCCAGAGGGCGTCGGCGTCGGGTCCGGGCGAGCGGCCGAGGGCGCGCAGGATCCAGGCCGCGGCGTCGTCGGCCCCGGCGTCTCCGGCGGCGGCCAGGGCCTCGGCTTCGGCGAAGGCGGCGCGGAGGAGGGGACCGAGGGCGGTGGCGACGTCGGCGTCCACGGGGCTGCGGGCCAGGGCCCAGGCGGCGGGGAAGGCGGTCTCCCCGGCGAGGCCGGCGGTGAGCTCGGGCAGGCGGGCCCCGGGGACGGTGTGGCCGCGCTTGCCGCGCATGCCCAGGGCGAACCAGGCCTCCCGGCGCAGCGACGGCTCCAGCGCGACGTCGCCGGCCAGGGTCCAGAGCGAGTCGGCGGTGGCGTCGTCGCCGATCTCCCCGAGCGCGCGCGCCATCGACCCCGCAGCGTCCAGGGATCCCCGGCTGCGGCGCAGCGCCGTCACCTCGTCGGCCAGGGCGGCGTCCAGCGCGACCTCGGCCGTGATCTCCATCGACACCCGCTCCAGGGGCGCCAGGGGCCAGGACCAGAGCTGGGACAGGGCGAAGGCGGCGGCGGAGCGCACGGTGGCGTCGGGGTCCTGCAACGCGCCTTCCAGGGTGCCCTGGGTGGAGGGGTCGCCGACCAATCCCAGGGCGCGCAGGGCCTCGCGGCGGGCCCGGGGCTCGGCGTGGTTGGCGTAGCGGCGCAGGATGTCGACGCCGCTGCGTGACTGCCGGGCCTGGGCGATGGCCAGGAGGGCATCGTCGCGGCTGGTGCTGTCCAGGTCGGCCTGTTGGGCGTCGGCCTCCTGGCGGATGTCGCGCTTCTCCTGGCGGGCTTCGCGGGCGGCGGCGCAACCGGAGAGGGAGGCGCACAGCAGGAAGATCAGGGGGGTGGAACGCTGCACCCGGGAGGCTTACCACCGCCGTGGGGTTGTCGCACGAGGGGGCAGTGGATCGGGGGGCCGTCGATTCGCACATGACATCGGCCCTGCTGCGTGTGAGACTGCGGTGGCTCTCGGACCGGATCGGCGGTGGTACGCCGTTCGGGGCGGGGGCAGGGTGGTGGGGTCGGCAGTTGGCCGGTCTGACCGGCGGGGAGCGAGGGTCAAGGGAAAGGGGGCGTGCATGCGTCCTGCAGCATCGAGCACCGCCGCCTCCGTCGGCCGCTCCCACCGTGGCTTCACGCTGATCGAGCTGATGATCACCGTCGCCATCGTCGGCATCCTCTCCTCCCTGGCCATCCCCCAGTACGAGGCGTTCCTGGTGCGCACCAAGCGCGCGGAGATGGCCATGAACCTGGACGGGATCCGCTCGGTGGAGATCGGCTACCACGCCGAGTGGGACGTGTTCACCAGCTGCGCCCTGACGCCCCCGTCGGTTCCTGGCCGCACGGCGATCCCCTTCGGGGCGACCATCACCAGCGATCGCGACTGGAACCAGCTGGGCTGGGTGCCCGACGGCCGGGTCTACGGCCAGTACTCCATCGACGCCAGCGACCTGGTGGGTGAGCTGGCGACCTTCGCCGCCGACGCCTTCGCCGACATCGACGGCGACGGCAACCTGTCCCACTACCAGACGACCCAGTCCCTCAAGCCGGTGATGCTGACCCCGAACCTCGTCTACTGACCTTTCGGCCGGTGCCCTGGCTCGCCGGGCTCGCTTCCCGAGGCGGCCGTTTGGTGGCTCCTCGGCGGCGGCGGGAGGCGACGATCGGGGCACCTTCGGCGGCGACAGCGAGGGGCGCGTCGCCCTCGATCGCATCGACGACCTCGCCTGCGTCGGAGGCATCGACCGCGTCGGGGGCCTCGACCGCGTCGATGTCCTCGATCCCGTCGGCGGGTTCCGAGGCGTCGCCCGCCTCGATCGTCCACCCCTGCACCTGCTTCCACCGGGCCTGCGCGTCGCCCCGCACGGGAGCCCGCAGCTCTGTGTCCCCGGCCAGCCTGCGCACCAGGCCGCCCAGGGACCGGTCGATCAGCAGCCGCCGACGGCCCGTCCGGGTGTCGGCCGTCAGCACGTCGACGTCGCCGCCCACCAGGCGCCGGCGCAGGGCGGCCAGGCGCCCGTCCAGCCGATCGGCCAGCGCGCGGGGGGGGCCCACGGGCGTCCAGGGCGCGTTGGGGAAGGCCTGATCGAGCTCCGATGCGCGCGCGCGCAGCCAGGCCCAACCCGCGGGGTGCGTGATGGGCTGCAGGCTGGCCAGCTCGAGCTGCGCGAGCTCGTCGGGCAGGACGACGGGGGCGTCGGCGTCCCAGGTGGCGACCAGCTGGATGCGCTCGGCGATTGCGCCCCGGGAGCGCAGCGAGGCCACGAAGGCTGCCTGCGCGGCCCGACCGCGGTGCCCTTCGGCCAGCAGCGCGACCTGGATCGGCGCGCCCCCGGCGGGGGACTGGCCCAGGGCCCAGGGGCCGCAGAGCGCCAGCCCCTCCACCCAGGGCAGCTTCGCCAGCCCCCGCAGGGTGGGCGACGTCTCCTGCCAGGTGCGCTCGAACCGCTCGGCGGCGTCGGCGGCCTGCCGCAGGGCTCGGGGCCGGTCCTTCAGGGCATGGCGCACGCCGTCGGTGAGCAGGTAGCGGCCCAGGGCCGTGGGCTCGTCCAGCGCGGCCTGCACGTTGGCTCGGTGGGTCGAGTAGCCGGGCAAGCAGCGCCAGATGCGCTCGGCGTCGAGGGCGGCGACCCCGAGGGCGTCGGCCAGGGTGAGGGCGCGCAGGATGGCCCGCTCGAGGGGGCCCAGGTGGGAGGTGTCCATGGCGCGCAGTGTGGCCGCTGGCGCGGGGGCTGTCATCGCGTGCTCGCGGTCGCCCGCAGGCGGGGGCGGCTCAGGGCGCGGTCGGCCCCCAGGGCCCCAGGCAGCCGGGGCCGGTCAGGAGCGACGCGGGGCGGGGAGCGTCGCAGTCCTCGCCGGGGGACCACAGGAGCAGCGGCACCGCCGCCGGGGAGGGGGACGCGGTCCATCCGTCGCCGGTGGGGGCGATGGCGGTGGCTCCGGCGGCGGCCAGGCGGGCCCAGCTCCAGGTGGCCCAGCGCTCGGCGGAGACGATGGGCAGCTCCCGGGCCGTCGCTGCCGCCAGGAGCTCGTCCAGGAAGTTGGGGGGCGCCTCCGCGATCGAGGGTGCGCTCACCTGGGCCACCACCGGCACGGCCCAGTCGATGCCGGCGTCCAGCAGGTTCGCTGCGCCCAGCGCCGCCTGCTCCAGGCTGAGGCCGGCGGAGTCGGCGCGGTCGCCGAGCAGGGCGTCGCCGTCGATGGGGGTGGGCTGCGACAGGATCGGCAGCAGCGCGCCCGTCGGCCCCTGCCAGCGGGCCGGTCGAGCTGAGCCGAACTGGAAGCCGGGGCCCCGCATGCGCGCCGCGGCGCTGCCGAAGTCGAGCTCCATCCAGTAGCCGCGGTCCGCGAGGTGCTCCGCGGGCGCGTCGTGCCCCCACCAGCGACGGTCGTGGTGGCGGACGACGCGCAGCTCGCCCGGCTTCAGCTCGCCCTGGAGCCGGAGCCGCTGGGCCTCCACCGCCTGCATGGCCAGCCGGGGATCGCCCAGCCCGTTGAGGTTCGGCTGCGCGCCGACGCCGTGGCCCCAGGTCCGGGCCCGGACCATCGCGCGCAGGGAGAGCAGCTCGCCGCCCGCCCCGTCAGCGGGGGCGTCGTCGACCTGCCGGGTGCCACGGGTGCTCAGCACGGTGAGCTCGCCGCGGGCCCCTTCGGCCAGAGCGAGCAGGGCCTCGATTCGGTCGGAGTCCGCGAAGCCCTGGTCCACCGTCAGCACCAGCGCCGAGCGCGCCCCGTCGGGCAGGGGCCAGATCCGGGGCAGCGGGGCGCGCTGCAGCCGCTCGCCCACCACCCAGGCGAGCAGCTCGGTCCAGACATCGCCCGAGGGCTGCCGCCAGGCCAGGCCCGACCAGGGGAAGGGCCGCAGGTCGTTCGGCGTCAGCCCGGGCCGCCCGTCGCGGTCGACGTTGGCCCAGTCGGCTTCACCCTGCCGAAGGTCCCGTAGCCAGGCGACAAGATCGATGGACGTCGCCACCATTCGGCCGCGCTGCATGACCACCACGCCGCCCCCCACCCGCCGCACAAGGCTCTCCCAGCCCGCCGGCTGCAGCCACTCGGCGCCCTCGGGGGGCAGGGGCAGGTTGCGGGCGCGGCGGCCGGGGGAGAGGTCGGCCTGGGCCTCCGGGGCGGGGAGCTGCCAGGGCACCGACGTCGGCAGATCCAGGGCCACGGCCAGGGCGGGGCAGGGGGCGATCAGCAGCACCGCG
>CALCXL010000497.1 GCA_937907595.1 uncultured Pseudomonadota bacterium | reverse complement strand
GGATCCCGCGCCGCCGAAGGCCTCACCGGCCATGTCCAGCACGAAGTCCAGCCCGCCCACGCACTGCGCGTTGACCGGGGTGCCCTGGAACTCCATCTCCACGTTGATGGTGACCTGCCCGGCGTAGATGCCCGTGTGCCGGCTCTGGACGCGGACGCCGCCCAGGATCGTCTGCAGGCGATCGCCGTTGGGGAGCTCCGCGGTGACCGTGAACTGGTGGATGCCGAAGGGGAGGTTCACCGTGTCGGCCAGGCCGATGTGGATGGCGCCGTCGACCTGGTCCGACTCCCAGATGATGTCGTCGAAGTCCATGGGCAGGCCGTCGGCGTCCAGCACCTCGGCGTCCAGGTACTGGCCCTCGTCCAGGAAGAGGATGTCCGCCGAGACGGGCGAGTGCACCATCAGCGTGGCGCCGTCGAACTCCGAGAAGTCCTCCTCGATCGGATCGGCCTCCTCGTCGATGGGCGGGGTGCCGCCGGACAGGCTGGTCTCCGACCGGCAGCCGGTCAGGGCGATGAGCATGGACGCGAGGAACAGAAGCGATCGGTACACGGGAGCACCCCCTCAGGGAAAGGCCCGCTGACGCTACCAAATGACCCACGGTCAGGAAATGGGAAACCGACGAAGGCCCGATCGGATCAGGGGGAGATCGCGGCGAAGGTCGCCAGGAGGAAGATCTCCCGGTTGCCTTTCTTGGCTCCCGCGACCCGGCTGTCCGCCTGCCCGTCGATGGTGAAGCCGTGCTCCCGCGCCGCCGCCGCCACGGCGTCCACGGCCTCCTGGCGCAGATCGTCGTCCCGCACGACGCCGCCCCGGCTTACCCGCTCGCGCCCGACCTCGAACTGCGGCTTGACCAGGGCCAGCAGGCGCGCGCCGGGGGGCAGCAAGGGAGGGAGCGGCGGCAGCAGGCGGGTCAGGCTGATGAAGGAGGCGTCCACGACGACCAGGTCCACGACCCCCACCTGCTCGGGGCTGAGATCGCGCGCGTCGGTCTGTTCGAAGACGATCACGCGGGGGTCCTGCCGCAGGCGCCAGGCGAGCTGGTTGGTGCCGACGTCGACCGCGACGACCTCCGTGGCGCCCTTCTGCAGCAGGCAGTCGGTGAAGCCGCCGGTGGAGGCGCCCAGGTCCAGGCAGCGCAGGCCCGTGGGGTCCACCCCCAGATCGTCGAGGGCGCCGGCCAGCTTGAGGCCGCCGCGGCCGACGTAGGGGTGGTCCTGCCCGCGCAGGCGCACAGCCGCTTCCGGGAGCACCCGGGTGCCGGGCTTGTCGACGACCCGATCGTCCACGAGCACCTGCCCCGCCATGACCAGCCGGCGCGCGCGATCGCGGGACGCCGCCAGCCCGCGCTCCACCAGGAGCTGGTCGATGCGGGTCTTGGCCATCAGCGTTGCTCCGGGTGGCCCAAGCTCTCAGTGGTCCCGGTGGACCGCGTACCAGGCGAGGGAGCGCAGGGGCTCGGCGCGGCTGCCGAAGTCGGCGAGCAGGTCCAGGGCCCGCTGGGAGAGAGCCTCGGCGCGCTCCATGGCGGCGGCGGCCCCCAGCAGGGCGGTGAAGGAGGGGGTCTCCGCTGCGTCGTCGCCGCGTTCGCCCTGGTCCTGCTGGTCGTCCAGCACGTCGTCGGCGATCTGGAAGGCCAGGCCCAGGGTCTCCCCGTACTCGGCCAGTCGGCGGACCTGGTCGTGGGTGCCGTCGCCCAGGGTCGCTCCGGCCAGGCAGGCGAAGCGGAAGAGCTCCCCGGTCTTGCGGCGGTGCAGGAACGCCAGGGCCTCCTCGTCGTCCACCGGACCCTCGAAGCCCAGGTCCACCGACTGCCCTCCGACCATGCCCAGCCAGCCGGCGGCGCGCCCCAGGGCGGCGGCGACGTCGACGATGCGGTCGTTGCCGGCGGCGCCGCGGTAGGCCGGGCGGTCGCAGATGAGGGCGAAGGCGCGGGTGAGCAGGGCGTCGCCGGCCAGCAGGGCCA
>CALCXL010000496.1 GCA_937907595.1 uncultured Pseudomonadota bacterium | reverse complement strand
CACCGACGGCGAAGGCGCCATCCTGGTCGTTGGCGGGTTCGCTCCATTGCAGGCGACGACTCATAGCTTCTAGGTCGCGGCCACGGGGAAGATTGCCCGGCCGACGCGTACCAGAGTAGCTCCCTCCTCGACCGCAGTCTCGTAATCTCCGCTCATGCCCATCGAGAGCTGCGCCTCAGGGCCCAATTCGCCCGCAGCAAGGGCCTGCTCGAAGCGCTGGCGAAGGGCGGCAAAGAGCCTGCGCAAGGCCTCGCCCTCGATTCCAAGTGGGGCAATCGTCATCAAGCCTTGGGCGACGACACCAGGAGCTTGGTGGATCGCTTCGAGCAGGGCACCAACATCATCGTGGGCACCGCCGCGGGCATCTCCTTCGTGCGCTTCTTCGTGGTGGCGGGCCCCTACGTGCTGGTCGCCACGGCCCTGACCCTGTGGATCGGCAGCCGGCACTTCGCCATCCGCCCCCTGGCCGACGACGCCGCGCGGGAGGCCGCCGCCGACCTGGTCGCCGGCTTCGATGAGAACGACGGGATCAAGAGCCGCGGCTTCTTCGTCTTCTCGGCGGTGATGACCGGGCTGTTCATCGTCGTCATCGCCACCACCAGCGTCTTGCCCTGGGTGAGCGACCTGGGCATGGGCTTCGTGGCGCTGGGCTTCGCCCTGGTGATGCTGGGGCGCTTCCGCAACGACGTGAACCGCTTCTACCAGGCGGTCGACTGGGACCTGCTGGGCTTCTTCGCGGCGCTGTTCATGGTGATCAACGTCATGGAGCACGCCGGCGTGCTCGGCGCCCTGGGGCACGCGCTCGCGTGGCTGATCGCGCTGGGCGACGTGGCCGGGACGGGGCTGCTGCTGGCCAGCACGGCGCTCTTCTCGTCGGTGACGGACAACATCCCCCTGGCGGCGATGCTGGGCAAGATCCTGACCACCCTGGAGACGCCCTCGGACAGCGCGCTGTGGTGGTCGGTGGTGTTCGGCGCGAACCTGGGCGGCAACATCACGCCCATCGGCTCGGCGTCCACGCTGGTGGCGGTGACGATCATGCACAAGCACAAGCTCCCCCTCAGCTTCACCGGCTTCGTGGCCAAGGCGGCGCCCTACGCGGCGGTGCAGCTGGTGCTGGCGACGGTCTACGTGCTGGTGTTCCTGCGTTGATCCCCCTCGACCGGAGGAGTCCATGAAGAGCATCTGCGTGTACTGCGGCTCGTCCCCGGGCTCCGATCCGGCCTACCTGGAGGCGGCGACGGCCTTCGGGCAGCGCCTGGCGGATCGCGGCCTGCGGCTGGTCTACGGCGGGGGCGACGTGGGGCTGATGGGGGCGGTGGCCGACGGGGCCTTGGCGGCGGGCGGGGAGGTGGTGGGCGTGATCCCCAAGGCGCTCATGGACCTGGAGGTGGGGCACAGCGGCCTGACCGCGCTGCACGTCGTCGACTCCATGCACACGCGCAAGGCGATGATGGCGGAGCTCGCGGACGGGTTCGTGGCGCTGCCCGGCGGCCTGGGCACCTTCGAGGAGCTGTTCGAGGTGCTGACCTGGAACCAGCTGGGCTTCCTGGCGAAGCCGGTGGGGCTGCTCAACGTCGCCGGCTACTACGACGCCCTGGTGGCCTTCGTGGACCACGCCGTGCAGGCGCAGTTCATCAAGCCGGTGCACCGCGCGCTGCTGCTCAGCGACGACGATCCCGAGCGCCTGTTGGCGTCCTTCGCCACGTGGGTGGCCCCGGTGCTGCCGAGGTGGATCCGGCCGGGGGAGGAGTGATGTCCCTGCGGGTCGGCGCCTCCCTGGCCCTCGGGGTGACGCTGCTGGGCTGCCCGGAGTCGACGCCGTCCCCGGCCGCTCCGCCGGCTCGGGTGGTGGAGGACGCGGCCTTCGACGTGTCCCTGGACCGGACCTGGTCGATCGTCGGCAACGACCTCACCCCCGGTGACGACGCGCTCGGTTGGGCGGTGCAGGCGCCCTCGGACGCGGCCTTCACGATCTGGTGGGGGGACGACGCGATCGCCACCAGCGCGGGCCCCTCGGCGTCGGGAACGCTGGACGTCGCAGCCTATCCCCCCGGCGAGCAGGCCCTGCGCTTCGCCCTCGACGGCGCCGAGGAGGCCTTCGCCGAGCGCCGGTTCCAGCGCAGCCACCCCCTGTACGTCGTCACCAGCGTCGACTGGGATCGCGCGGACACCATCGACGACGAGCTGGCCTTCATGGACTCGTTGCACGAGGACCACGACGCGCTGGTGCTGACCCAGTTCGTGGGCCCCTACACCTTCACGGACCCGGACGTGTCCCCCGAGCGGCGGGGCGTGCTCGTGGACTGGCTGCTGGCCAACGAGGTGGCGTTCGGGGACGAGATCGGGCTGCACATCCACCCCTACTGCAACTTCGTGGAGACGACGTCGGTGCCCTGCCGCACGTCGCCCTCCTTCGCCTACGAGGACGGCGACGAGCGGGGCTACACCGTGTTCTGCTCGTCGTACGAGCGGGCCGAGTTCGCCGAGCTGCTGCGGGCGGCGGACGCGCTGTTCGAAGGGGAGGGGATGGGCAAGCCGCGCACCTTCCGGGCGGGGGGCTGGACGGCGAACGGGGCGGTGCTGCAGGCCCTGGCCGACGAGGGCTACACCGCGGACACCAGCGCCAACCACTGGGCGTTGATGGAGGAGTGGGCCGACGGGATCGAGGGCGGGCTCTACGACTGGAACCGCGCGAACTGGGCCCGGATCACGGCGACGTCGCAGCCCTACCAGCCCGACGTCGACGCCCCCGACGGCCCCGGCCCCCAGCCCATCGGCATCCTGGAGGTGCCGGACAACGGCATCCTGGCCGACTACGTCGAGGCCGAGGAGATGATCGCGGTGCTGGAGGCCAACTGGGACGGGGCGGCGCTGCTGGAGCCGAAGGTGCTGTCCGTGGGCTTTCACAACCGCACGCGCGGCATCGGCTTCAGCTTACGC
>CALCXL010000495.1 GCA_937907595.1 uncultured Pseudomonadota bacterium | reverse complement strand
GTTGGTGGGCTCGTCCAGCAGCAGGATGTCGGGCCGGCTCGCCAGGAGCTGCGCCAACAGCACCCGCAGCTTGAAGCCGCCGGACAGCGTCGACAGCGGCTCGCGATGAACCTCGGTGGGGATCGCGAGCCCCTCCAGGATCTCTGAGGCCTGGGCCTCCGCGGCGTACCCGCCCCACGCCTCGAACCGGTCCTCGGCGGCTCCGTAGGCCTCCAGGTCCAGGTCGCCGTCCACCGCCGAGGCCGCCAGCAGCTGCTCGCGCTCCTGCATCGCCGACCACAGCTCGGGCACGCCCATGAGCACCACGTCCAGGATCGGCACGGCGTCGTACTGGAAGTGGTCCTGATCGAGGGAGCCGACCCGGGTGCCCGACGGCATCTCGACCGTGCCGCTGGTCGCCTCCTCCTGGCCCGACAGGCAGCGCAGCAGCGTCGACTTCCCCGAGCCGTTGGCTCCGACGATGCCGTACCGGGAGCCCGGGTTGAACTGGTAGGAGGCGCCCTGAAAGAGCACGCGCCCCCCGTAGGCCATGCTCAATTCGCTGATTCGGATCGTCGACATCGCGCGGACCATAAGGGCTGGCAGCGCCGCAGTCGCGCCCGGGAGCCCCGCAGTCGTGCCGGCGAGCGCGGCAGGGCCAGCCTGCGCGCGCGGATCCACCGTCGAGTCGGGGCCGGGGAGCCTTCGCTCAACGAGGCCAGAAGGGGGCCGGGAGCCACCGCGCCGCGGCGACGCTCGCGGGGATCAGCAGGGCCATGGACAGCCCGGCCAGGAGCAGCGTGAGGTCCAGCATGCCCGCCGACATGCCCCCGGCCTTGGAGAAGAGCGTCGCGCCCACGCCCATCGCCACGAACGCGGTCATGCCCACCCCCGTGCCCACCTGCGCAGCCCGAACGAAGACGGCCACCGCGCGCTCCGTCAGCGCCACCGACTGCGCCATGGTCTCGTGCCGCCCTGGCCGCGCCTCCCACCGGGCCGTCCGCTGGCGGTGAAGGCGCCACACCTCCGACAGGGCCTTGCCCGGGGCGTGATCGGCGTCGTAGCGGGCGCCGGGCACCGGGTAGCGGGTGCGGCCGACGAAGAAGCCCTTCAGGCTCACTGGTTCGTCCGACGTGTCCACGATCGTGCCGTCGGTCAGGCGGGTCCGGAAATAGCAGAGGGTCTCGTCGCCCCGCGGGTTGCGCTCGGGCACCGCGAAGGCGTCGCCGTCGGGGCTCGTCCACACGGCCACCGTCTGCGAGTCGCCGTTCTTGGGGATGGCCATGAGCCCGCCGAGGCGGGTGAAGCCGAGCGCGTTGAGCTGGCGGTCGTGCTCGGGGGTCGGCTGGACGGCGGACTCGCCGGCGCCGGTGACGTCGCGGATCTCGATCATCGGGGGCCTCCTGGTCTCCTCCTTACGCCGCGGACCGCCGAGCATTTCCTGCGCCGATCGCCCGCTGACCGATCGCGCGACCTCTCGCCCGCCCCCCTGGCATCCTGCCCCCATGCCGCGCCGCCCCCTCGCCACCGCCTGCGTCCTGGTCGCGCTGCTCGCCGGCTGCGGGGGTGGGTCCGGCGCCTCCCCCGGGTCGACCCCAGGGGCCCCCGCCCCCTCGCCCCGCCCCGCCGATCCTTCGCCCGTGGCCGCCTTCGTCGAGCCCCCCTCCTCGCCCGGCTGCGTGCCCGAGTACCTCCAGCTCCCGGCGCGCCTGGGCCTCGCGCGCGACCCCGCGGCCCGCTCCCGACTCCTCGCCGCCGCCCCTCATCCCGCCCCGCCGGTGGACGACCTCGCGGCCCGCGTGCGTGCCCTCAGCGGGGCCGATCGCCTGGCCGGCGTCGCCACCTGGACCGTCGGCCCCCCCCGCCCCCGCGGCGCCGCTGTCCTGCGCTCCCTGGAGGCCCGCGATCCGCTGTTCGGCAGTTGGCCCGCGGTCCGTCTCGCCCCGCCCGGCCGGGGCCCCCACCCGGCGGTCCTCCTGCTCCACGGGCACGGCGACACGCTGGAGGACGCCCTGGCCCTGCGCTTCGGCGACGCCCTCGCCGCTGCGGGCCACGTCGTCCTGGCCCCCTCCCTCCGCGCCTACTGGGACGGCGCCTGCGAGGACGAGGCGGCCTGGGCCCTGTTGGAGGCCGGCATCAGCCTCCTGGGCGTGCACCTCACCGAAGCCGCGCGCGCGGTCGAGCAGCTCGGCGCGGACCCGGACGTCGACCCGGCCCGCATCTTCGTCGTCGGGCACTCCGGTGGCAGCACCCTGGCCCGCCTCCTGCCCGCCGTAGCCCCCGTGGCCGGGGTGATCAGCGACGGTCCCCCCTCCTTCGGCGCCCCGCCCGTCGACGGGGGCATCGGCGACGACTTCGTGCCCGCGCTGCGCGCCCTGGAGGGACCGCTCCGGCTCGACGGCGCCTTGGGCGTGCCCGCGGTCGCCCTCACGATCGGTCCCGAGGGCTCGTCCGAGGCGGTGCTGGCCCAGCTGCGGGCCTGGGGGTCGCGCTGATCAACGGACGTGTCCCCCGACCCCCGGGGGAAGTCGGTATCTTGTGCGCCCCGCGGGCCCTGCCCCCCGCCTGGTGACGCGCTGGGGGCGCCCCTGGCCGCCTCGCTCACGGTCCGGATGCAGCCAGCCGCAGGGGAGCGCACCGCCAACGGAGGGTCGACCCGGCATGAAGCAGCAGCACACCCACGGTCTGTACGACACCATCGACCAGGTCATCACCGACGGCGTGCAGCGCGGTCTGGCCTTCCTGACCACCGAAGACGAGTCGATGCAGGGCCGCACCGTGCGGGTGGCCGGCAAGGACCTGATCAACTTCGGGACAGCCAGCTACATGTCGCTGGAGCGCCACCCGATGCTGGTGGAGGGGGCCATGGACGCCCTGCAGCGCTACGGCACCCAGTTCGCCGCCTCGCGCACCTACCTGCAGCTGGGGCTCTACGACGAACTGGAGGACGGCCTGGCCCGGATCTTCGGCAAGCCGGTCCTGACCACGGGCTCCACCACCCTGGGCCACCTGGCCGCAATCCCCGTGCTGGTCAGCGACGCCGACGCCGTCATCCTGGACCACCAGGTGCACAGCAGCATCCAGACCGTGGTGCAGGTCCTCAAGGCCCGCGGCGTGCCCATCTCCATCATCCGCCACAACCGCATGGATCAGCTGGCGGACAAGGTGCGGCGCCTGCGCGGCGAGCACCGGAAGATCTGGTACTTCGCCGACGGCATCTACTCCATGTTCGGCGACGGCGCCCCCTGCGAGGAGCTGCACGCGCTCATGAACGAGCACGAGCAGCTGATGGTCTACGTCGACGACGCCCACGGCTTCTCCTGGAGCGGGAAGCACGGCTGCGGCTACGTGCGGGCCCGGATCCCGCACCACGACCAGATGGTGCTCGCCGTCTCCCTCAACAAGTCCTTCTCCTCGGCCGGCGGCGCCCTGGTGTTCCCCAACGAGGAGATGAAGCGTCGGGTGCGCACCTGCGGCCCCACCATGATCTTCTGCGGTCCGATCCAGCCGCCCATGCTCGGCGCGGCCATCGGCGCCACCCGGCTGCACCTGAGCGACGAGTTCGTGCCCATGCAGAAGGATCTGGCCGACCGCATCCTCTACTGCAACGAGGGCCTGGCCCGCCGCGGCCTCCACCAGATGACCACCAACGACACGCCGCTGTACTTCGTGCCCACCGGCCTGCCGCGCGACGTCCTGGAGGTCACCCGCCGCCTCATGGAGGACGGCTGCATCGTCAACATGGGCGGCTTCCCCGCCGTGCCCATGAACAACGCCGGGCTGCGCTTCCACATGCACCGGGGCCTGGCCTACGAGGACATCGACTACCTGCTCGACCGCATGGCCTTCCACTACAAGTCCGTGCTGTCCGAGAACGGCGTCACCCCCGAGGCCCTGGCCCGCGCCTTCCGCATGAAGGAGCTGCAGGATCTGGACCTCAGCGCCCCCGCCTTGCGCGCCGACGTGTCCGCCCTCACGCTGCACCAGGCCTCGTCCATCGCCGACGTGCCCCAGGCGATGTGGGATCGCTGCTTCGACGGGCGCGGCCCCATGGACCACGCCACCCTGGCCGTCCTGGAGCCCGCGTTCGCCCAGGCCGAGCCCGCCGAGGACCGAGCCACCCTGCGCTA
>CALCXL010000494.1 GCA_937907595.1 uncultured Pseudomonadota bacterium | reverse complement strand
ATTTCAGGGACGAATCCGGGTCAGGGCCACGGTCTCAATCGCGGAAGACGGTCACGGATCAGGGGAGCGGGAGCGGACCCGGCGACGACGACGTGGTCGGGGGGTCAACCCCGCGGCCTACCTCCCCCGAAGCTGCCGCCGCAGGAGCACGCGGTCGACCTTGCTGTTGTGGCGCCCGTCCACGGGGATCTGCTCCACCGCCAGCACGCGCACGCCTGCGATCTGGATCCCCTCGATGGCCCCCTGCACGGCCAGGGTCGGCGGCAGCCCCTCCCCCTGCACCAGGGCGCAGCGCTCGACGCCGGGCCGCCGCTCCACCTCCTCCTCCACCAGGAAGGGGTGCAGGTCGCGGTCGCCCACCCGCACCACGTCGGCTGCGCGCCCCACCAGCCACAGGCGGCCCTGCTCGTCCCAGCGGGCCAGGTCCCCGGTGCGGTGCCAGCAGGAGCCGTCGGCGGGGAACAGCTTGTTGGCGGCGGTGGCGGCGGGGTCGTCGACGTAGCCGCGGTTGACGTGCGCGCCGGCCACCACCAGCTCCCCCACCCGGCCCCGGGGCACCACGAAGGCGTCGATGCCCCCCACCGTGTCCGCGCCGTGGGGCAGGGAGATCAAGCGCACGGTCGCCGCCGACGCGGGCCGGCCCACCAGCACGCCGGGCGCGGTCGCGTGGAGCAGCTCCGCGATGGACACCGACGCGATGGGCTCGGCCTCGGTCGACCCGTAGAGAACGAGGCCCTCGGCGTCGGTCGCCTCGGCGATGGCGGCGGCCAGGCCCCGGGAGACGCGCGCGCCGCCCACCCCCAACTGCCGCAGGCGGGGCAGGTCCAGGGGCTCGGTGCAGAGCCGGGCGACGTAGGCGGGCGCGCCGCTGAGCCGGGTGACGCCGTGGGCGCGCGCGTGCTGCAGCACCACGTCGCGCTGCACGCTGGCGACGGCCTTGAAGTCGACGGGGGGCACGACGGCGGTGATGCCGCAGCAGAGGTCGTGCAGGACGACGACGGGGAACGCGGGCAGGTCGACGTCGTCGTCGCGGTGGGGGAAGTGCTCGGCCAGGGCGTGGTGCTGGGCGCTGAGCAGGCCGTGGGTGCGATCGGCGCCCTTGGGCCGGCCGGTGGAGCCCGACGTGAAGGTGATCAGCGCGTGGTCGTCGGCCGCGCAGTCGAGGGGGTCGTCGGCGACGGGCTCCCCGCGCAGGGCCGCCAGGGGACGCAGGCCCAGCCCCTCCCCGTCGACGCAGTACCGCCCCTTGCCCCACAAGGGCGGCGCCAGCCAGCGCAGCCGGAGCAGCGCGGAAACGGAGACGAGCGCCCGCGCCCGGCTGGAGGAGATCGCCTGCAGGATCTTGCGCGCTCCCATGCCGGCGTCGATGAGCACGATCGCCACGCCCTCGGCCATCGCCGCCAGGGTCAGGGCGTACAGGTCCAGGCCCACGGGGAACATCAGCACCAGGCGGTCGCCGGGCCGGAACCCCTGGGCGCGCAGGCCGCCGCGGAAGCGGGCGATGGCGTCGCCCAGGGCCGCGTAGGTGACGACCTGCTCCTCGTGCACGCCCTCGGCGTCCCAGCGGATCGGCAGGACCAGCGCCCGGCGGTCGGGGCGGTGGTTGGCGTGGCGGAGCACGAGGGAGGCGAAGTTCACCGCGTCATCCTGCCACGGGGGCAACGATCGGCTGCGCTGTGCGGGAGCACACGCAGCAGGTAATGATCGGCCCCCGGGCACCCCCGCCTCCCCGCCGAAGGACCCTCCCATGGGCTACTACGACCTCTTCGCCCCCTTCTACGACGGCTCCGTCGAGCAGCACTACGTGGCCCAGCGCGCCGCGGCCATCGACTCCCTGGCCATCGAGGCCGGGCAGACCGTGTTGGACCTGCCTTGCGGCACGGGCCTCTCCTTCGCCGGCCTGCGCGCCGCCGGAGCCGGCAAGGTGGTGGGCGTCGACTTCGCCCAGGGCATGGTCAAGCAGGCGAAGAAGCGGGTGGACGAGGAGGGCTGGTCCGACGTCGACGTGGTCCAAGGCGACGCGCGCACCGTCAGCCTGGGGGACCTGAACCTGGAGCAGCCCGTCGACCGCCTGCTGATCTGCCTGGGCCTGACCTGCTTTCCCGATTGGGAAGCCGCCTTCGACAACCTCTGGGGCCTGCTCGCCCCCGGCGGCCGCTGCAGCATCCTGGACATCCACGCGGAGAAGCGCGGCTTCTACGGTCTGGTGGCCATCTTCGCGGCCCAGGCCGACGTCCGTCGCCCCGTCTGGCGCCCCCTGGAGGATCGCAGCGAGGACTTCAGCCGGGTCGACGTGGAGAGCACGGCGCTGCACGGCGGCACCCTCTTCGTGGCCAGCGGGCAGAAGCCGGCCTGATCGAGCCATCGGCGCTGCGTCGCGATCCGCCACCGCCAGATCGCCCGCTCCGCGCCTCCAGGCCGTTCTTTGCTTGACGCGGCGCCGGACTTCCGGCCTTCTGCGCGGCCCGAGGGAACCCCCAGCCAAGGACGCTCACCCATGTTTCGCACCCTGCTCCTCCTGACCGCCGCGCTCTCCCTCACCGCCTGCAACCCCGGCCGAGGCGGCAGCGGCG
This sequence comes from uncultured Pseudomonadota bacterium, assembly GCA_937907595.1. Lineage (GTDB taxonomy): Bacteria > Myxococcota_A > UBA796 > UBA9615 > UBA9615 > CALCXL01. The sequence goes on along the minus strand of CALCXL010000494.1, from coordinate 1,166 downwards.
GCAGCGGCGACGACGACGACAACGGCCCCGACGGACTGGGTGGCCTGGACACCGACGGCGACGGCGTCCTGACCGCCGACGACCTGCCCGCGGGCGCGGCCGGCGTCTACCTGACCACCACCGGCGGCGAGGACGACGGCGACGAGGGCGACTCGGTCACCGACGCCAGCCTCACGTCCGGCGACGGCGCGTGGGGGCTTCAGCTCTCCAGCATCGGCGGCATGGCCCTCGACCTGACCCTCTGGTTCAACGACCCCGTCATGGACACCTACGAGCTGGACGAGGGCGAGGGCGACCTGGTCAGCGTCAACGCCAGCGCCGAGGGCATCCTGGTGTGGGCCAGCGAGCGCTCGGGCACGGTGACCATCACCGCCGCCGATGAGACGATGGCCTCGGGCTACTTCGAGGGCTCCATCGAGCTGACCGTGGCCGACCAGACGGAGACGCCGACGGGCGAGATCATCACGATCACCGGCTTCGCCTTCCACGACGTGCCCTACGCCGACGCGATGTGAGAGGACCGGCCCCCGGGCCGAATCGACCCCCAGAACTGCAGCCGCCCCCGGAGCCAAAGCGCCGGGGGCGGTTGCCGTTGGGGAGGGGCTCAGTAGCTGATGTTGTTGACGGGGAAGGCGGCGGCCGGCGAGTCGTCGGTGTTGGCCTGGACCACGCTGGAGCCGGGCTGGTCACCGGCCTGGGGGCCGTCGGCGGGGGCGGCGCTGGGGAGGAGGGGGGAGAAGGTGCGGCGCTGGACCTTGCTGCGCTGGGGCAGCTCCTGCAGGTCGTACTGGCCGATGAGCAGGCTGACGGTCTTGGTCTGGCCCTTGGGGCCGACGCCCGGGTAGGGGCTGGCGCCGAGCACGTCGATGCGCACGCCGTTGACGTTGGCCGGCTGCTCCTCGCTGGCTACGACCCGGCGCTTCACGTCGCCGACGACCACGTCCAGCTCGACGGTGACCATGCCGGCCCAGACGCACATGTAGCCGGGGCGGCAGCGGCTGTCGTCGATGGAGACCACGTCGATGGAGAGGTCGGAGCGGGGGAAGTCGACGCCGTCGCCGACCTCCACGTCCGCGGTGGCTTCCCAGACCGCGACCGCCTCGGGCAGGGCCTGGAAGGCGGTGTCGGCGGCGGGCTCGGCCTGGGCTTCGTAGCAGCCGGCCTCC
>CALCXL010000493.1 GCA_937907595.1 uncultured Pseudomonadota bacterium | reverse complement strand
GGGGCGGGGTCGGGGTCGACCGGGGCCAGGTCCATCGGATCCAGGTGCGGCGGCTCGGGCTCCGGCTCGGCCACTGGGATGCTGCGCGCGTGAGGCGTCAGCACCGGGGCGTCGGCGACCGCGGGCAGGGTCCCCGACGAGAGGCGGTCCAGGAAGGAGGTGAGAACGTCGTCCTCGCCGTCCAGATCCTCGTCCGCCTGCCCCCAGTGACGCCAGGGGTCCTCCGCCGGCTCCGCGCCGTCCAGAACCCCGGCGAGGCCCTCGATGTCCTGCGCCGGGCGGAAGGGAGCGCCGTCGACGGAGACGGGATCCTCCGGACGCAGCAGCCCGCGCTCCGCGAGTTCGCGCAGCGTCTCCAACCGGCCGGCGGTGAACTCGCGGCCTTCCTTCTGGATGCGGTACTTGCTCATGCCTCCCGGGGGCGGAACGGGCGTGAAGGGCAGGCCCAGCGGCCTTGGGGGGGCCGGTTGATGGAGCCTCGGGGCGCGCCTAGAATACGCCGCCTCCGGGCCCCCGCAAACACGGCGACGTGCTGGCCCCGCCTGGAGACGAACGCTCCCCTCCCACAGAGGTCCCTCATGCTCCGCATCGCAGTTCTGCCCGGCGACGGGATCGGCAAGGAAGTCATCGACGTCGGCGTGGACGTCATGAACGCGCTGGCGGAGGTCCGACCGGATCTGAAGCTTCAGTACGAGTGGCTGGATTACGGCGCCGATCGGTACCTGCGCGACGGCGTGGGCTTCCCCGACGACGAGCGCAACGCCATCGCCGAGCGCAACGACGCCATCTTCCTGGGGGCCGTGGGCGACCCGCGGGTGCCCAGCAACGAGCACGCGCGCCAGATCATCCTGGAGACCCGCTTCGGCCTGGACCTCTACGTGAACCTGCGGCCCTGCAAGCTGCTGGACGCGCGCTTCTGTCCCCTGAAGGACAAGGGGCCCGACGACGTCGACTTCACGGTCTTCCGGGAGAACACCGAGGGGCTCTACACCGGCGTGGGCGGCATCTTCAAGAAGGGCACGGCCGACGAGGTCGCCATCCAGAGCTCCATCAACACCCGCAAGGGCGTGGAGCGGATCATCCGCGCGGCCTACGAGTTCGCGGACAAGCACGGCAAGAAGCGGGTCTGCATGTCCGACAAGTCCAACGCGCTGCGCTACGGCCACGACGTGTGGATGCGGGTGTGGAAGCTGGTGGCGGCGGAGTACCCGGCGATCGAGAGCCGGCACCTCTACGTCGACGTGCTGGCGATGGAGCTGGTGCGGCACCCCGAGGACTTCGAGGTCATCGTCACCTCCAACCTCTTCGGCGACATCATCACGGACCTGGGCGCGGCGTTGCAGGGCGGCCTGGGCATGGCGGCGTCGGCGAACATGAACCCCGAGCGGGGAATCGGCATGTTCGAGCCCGTGCACGGCTCCGCGCCGGACATCGCCGGGCAGGACAAGGCCAACCCCATCGCGGCGGTGGCGTCGACGGCGTTGATGCTGCAGAGCCTGGGCCGAACGGCGGACGGCGCGGTCATCGAGCAGGCGATCGCGCTCGCGCTGGCGGAGAACGCCACCACCCCGGACCTGGGCGGCAACCTGGGCACGCGGGGGGTGCGGGACTTCCTGGTGGACGCGGTGCGGCGGCTGGGGGCCTGAATAGGGGATCGGAACCCGGGGCCGTCGTGCTATCAGGGCGACCCCACAAGACGAACGGCGGCGACAAGGCCGCGAGGAGCTAGCGATGAAGGTCGAGAACAAGGAAGTCGTCTTCCTCTCCGGCGTGCGGACCGCCTACGGCAGCTTCGGCGGGTCCCTGAAGGACCTCTCGGCCACGGACCTGGGCGTGGTCGCCTCCAAGGCCGCGATCGAGCGGTCGGGGATCTCGGGCGAGGACATCGACCACGTCGTCTTCGGCAACGTGCAGCAGACCTCGGGAGACGCGATCTTCCTGGCGCGGCACATCGGCCTGAAGTCGGGCGTGCCCGTGCCGTCGCCGGCCCTGGGCGTGAACCGCCTGTGCGGGTCGGGCTTCCAGAGCATCATCACCGGCGCGCAGCAGATCCTGCTCGGTGAGGCCACGCACGTGCTCGCGGGCGGCACGGAGGCCATGTCGAAGGCGCCGCACATCGCCTGGAACATGCGCTGGGGCATGCGCTTCGGTCAGGACGAGGGCCTGAAGGACTCGCTGTGGGAGGCGCTGTACGACCCCTACGCAGATCTGAAGATGGCCGAGACGGCGGAGAAGCTGGGCGAGCACTACGGCATCACGCGCGCCGAGTGCGACGAGTACGGCTTGCGCTCGCATCAGGCCTGGGTCGACGCCCACGCCAACGGCCGCTTCGCCGAGGAGATCGTCCCCGTGATGGTCAAGAAGCGGCGCGAGATGGTGCCCTTCGAGGTGGACGAGCACCCGCGCACCGACGCGGACATCGCCTCCATGAACAAGCTGCGGTCCATCTTCAAGAAGGACGGGCTGGTGACGGCCGCCAACGCGTCGGGCATCTGCGACGGCGGCGCGGCGGTGGTGATCTCCGACGGCGCCAGCGCGCGGGACCGGGGCCTCAAGCCCATCGCCCGGCTGGTGGGCTGGGGCATCTCCGGCTGCGACCCGACGATGATGGGCATCGGCCCCGCGCCGGCCGCCCGCAAGGCCCTGGCCGACTGCGGCCTGTCCGTGGGCGACATGGACCTGGTGGAGGTCAACGAGGCCTTCGCGCCCCAGTACCTGGCGGTGGAGAAGGAGCTGGGCCTGGACCGGGACAAGACCAACGTGGACGGCGGCGCCATCGCCATCGGCCACCCCCTGGCCTGCTCGGGCACCCGCATCACGCTGCACCTGGTGCACGAGCTTCGGCGGCGCGGACAGCGCTACGGCCTGGGTTCGGCCTGCATCGGCGGCGGGCAGGGCATCGCCGTCATCGTCGAGGCCCTCTAGGCCCATGGCGGTGGACGCGACGATCTACGACTGGAACACGGTCGACGACGAGGGCGGGGGCTGGAAGGCGGGCGTCGAGTTCTACGACGAGAGCCTGCGCGACGGGATCCAGTCGCCGTCGGCCAGCGACCCGGTCATCGAGGACAAGGAGCGCATCCTCCTGCTCCAGGACCGCGTCGGCATCCAGCACACCGACATCGGGCTCCCGGGCGCGGGGCCGCGGGCCGTGGCCGACGTCACCCACCTGGCGAAGTTCGCGCGGGACCAGCGGCTGAAGATCAACCTGACCTGTGCGGCGCGCACCCACCCCAACGACATCCGGCCGATCATCGAGATCAGCCAGGAGGTCGGCGTGCCCATCGAGGTCATGGCCTTCCTCGGCAGCTCGCCCATCCGTCTGTTCACCGAGGGGTGGACGGTCCAGCGGCTCATCGACCTGACCCGCGCCGCGGTGCGCATGGCGACGTCGGCGGGCCTGCCCTGCACCTTCGTCACCGAGGACACCGTTCGCTCGACGCCGAGCACGCTCAAGGCGCTGTTCGAGGTGGCGTTGGACGAAGGCGCGAAGGGCCTCTGCCTCTGCGACACCGTGGGCCACGTCACCCCCGAGGGCGCGCAGAACATCGTGCGGTGGACCAAGAAGACCGTCGACGAGCTGGGCTACCCAGAGACGATCATCGACTGGCACGGCCACAACGACCGGGGGCTGGGGCTGATCAACGCCATCGCGGCCGCGCAGGCCGGAGCGAAGCGCATCCACGGCACGATCCTGGGGGTCGGCGAGCGCGTCGGCAACACCCAGATCGACCTGCTGCTGGTCAACATGAAGCTGCTGGGCGTGCCCCTGGAGGGCGACCTGGCCGCGCTGCGCGAGTACGCCGAGCTGGGCGCGCGGGCCACCAGCACCCCCCTGCCCTTCAACTACCCCGTGTTCGGCACCGACGCCTTCCGCACCGGGACCGGCGTGCACGCGGCCGCCGTCATCAAGGCGCTGAACACCGGCGACGCCGATCTGGCCGACCGCGTGTACTCGGGGGTGCCCGCGGCGTGGTTCGGCCTGGAGCAGGTGATCGAAGTGGGGCACATGGGCGGCCGCAGCAACGTCGTCTACTGGCTGAAGCACCGGGGCATCGAGGCCGACGACGTGCTGGTGGACGCCATCTTCGACGCCGCCAAGAAGACCAGCCGGGTGCTGGCCGACGCCGAGGTCCAGGCGCTCGTGGACGCCCACCGACCCTGATCAGGCCGGCGGATCCGCGTCCGACGCCCTCGCCTCGGCCGCCTCCTCGTCCCACTCGGCCAGCTGCTGCATGCGGCGCTCGCGGTCGTCGACCTTGCGCTCCTGTTCGCGGCGCTCGTCCACGATCCTGCGCAGGGCGACGGCGCGTCCCTGGTTGGCCAGCACCATGTGCCAGGCCACCACGAACATCAGGAACACGCGCACTGAGAGGTCCAGCTGGGCGGGGTAGCCCTCCAGCCGGAAGCGCAGCAGCGCCGCCACCGTGGCCAGGTTGACGATCTGGAGGGCGACGTAGGCCGGGCGGCGCAGCTTGAGCGAGGTGCCGGTGAAGGTCCGGTTGAGCACCATGATCAGGGCCGCGCCCAGGATGAGCACGTCCTCGGACTGCAGGCCGTCCATCAAGGGGACAGGATCCGGTTGTCGATGAGGCGGGTGGCGCCGAAGCGCACCGCGAAGGCCAGCACCGCCGGGCGCTGCAGCCAGTCGATGGGCGTCAGGTGCTCGGCGTCCAGCAGCTCGATGTAGTCGATGTCGGCCAGGGGCTGCTGGGACACGAAGGCGCGGGCGGCGGCCAGGATCCGGGCGACATCGAACTCGCCGTCGGCGACCAGCGCCTCGCAGCGGTTCAGCCCCTGACTCAAGCAGAGGGCCTGCTGCCGCTGGTCGTCCGTCAAGTGGGCGTTGCGCGAAGACATGGCCAGCCCGTCGGGCTCCCGCACGATGGGACCCGCCTGGATGACCACGGGCAGGTTCAGGTCGCGCACCATGGCGTCGATGACCTGGAACTGCTGGTAGTCCTTGGCCCCGAAGACGGCGACGTGCGGCTGCACCAGGTTGAAGAGCTTCAAGACGACGGTGACCACGCCGTCGAAGTGGCCCTGGCGGGACGCGCCGCACAGGGGGCTGGCCAGGGGCCCCGCCTTGACCCGGGTCTGGAAGCCGTCGGGGTACATGGTGGGCGGGGTGGGGAAGAAGAGGACGTCGACCCCGGCGTCCACGCAGCGGGCCTGGTCCCCCGACTCGTCCCGCGGGTAGCGGTCCAGATCCTCGTCGGGGCCGAACTGCAGCGGGTTGACGAAGATGGAGACCACCAGGTGGTCGCACTGGGGCCGGGCGATGTGCATGAGGCTGATGTGGCCGTCGTGCAGGTACCCCATGGTCGGCACGAAGCCGATCGTCTCACCGCGGGCCCGGACCGCCTGCGCCCAGGCCTGCAGGGCCGCCGGATCCGTGAAGCGCTGCATCAGTGCGTGAGGTCCGTGGGACCGTAGGGCACCCGATCGCCCTCGGGCGCGTCGACCGCGTCGCCTTCGGCCGGGGGGGCCACGGGGCGCTTGCTGTGGAAGCTGTGGTCGGCGTCGGGGAAGGCGCCGCTGCGCACCTCGTCGATGTAGGTGCCGATGGAGTCGCGCACGACCCCCGCCAGGCTGGCGTAGCGCTTGACGAACTTCGGCTTGAAGGCGTCGTCCAGCCCGAGCAGGTCGTAGATGACCAGGACCTGGCCGTCGCAGCCGTTGCCGGCGCCGATGCCGATCGTCGGGATGCTCAGGGCTTCGGAGATCTTCGTCGCGAGCTCCAGGGGGATGCCCTCGAGCACCAGCGAGTAGGCGCCCGCCTCCTGCACCGCGAGTGCGTCCTCCAGCAAGCGCTGGCCCGCGTCGTCGCCGCGTCCCTGCACCTTGAAGCCGCCCTGGGCGTGCACGCTCTGGGGGGTAAGGCCGATGTGCCCCATCACCGGGATCTGCGCGCGCACGATGGCGTTGATGGTGGTGGCCCGCTCCGCCCCGCCCTCCAGCTTGACGCTGTGGGCGCCGTTCTGGACCAGGTGGCCGGCGTTGCGCACCGCCTCCTCGTCGGTGACGTGGTAGCTGAGGAAGGGCATGTCCACGACGACGTGGGCACGCTCGGTGGAGCGGGCGACGGCGGCGCCGTGGTAGGCCATCTGCTCGATCGTGACGGGCAGGGTGTTCTTGTGGCCCTGCACGACCATGCCCAGGGAGTCGCCCACCAGGATCATGTCCACGCCGGCCTGGTCGACCAGCCGGGCGAAGGTGGCGTCGTACGCCGTCAGCATGGTGATGCGGGTGCCCTGCTGCTTCATGCGCTGCAGGTCCAGGACGGTCACGGCCTTGTTGCTCATCTCACCCTCCGATCGCGCGGCGTGTGCCTGCCCGTCGTTGTTCGGGGTGGAGGTTCTGCGGGGGTCGGGGCGGGGCATCGGGCCCGTCCAGGTCGCTCAGAGCGATCCCAGCGGGATGAGGTGCTTGGTGCCGCCCTTCATCTCCAGAATCTCCTTGACCAGCCACTCGCGGTCCTGCGCGTTGTTGACGAAGTCGATGCCCGACGTCTGCACAACCAGGAGCGGTGCCTCACGGTAATTGAAGAAGAAATCGTTGTACAGATCGCTCAAATCCTGCAGATAGGACCGATCGATCTGCTGTTCAAAGTCGCGCCCGCGCTTCTTGATCCGGGCCATGAGGATGTCCACGTCGGCCTGCAGATAGATGACCAGATCGGGCGTGGGCAGCCGCGAATCGAGCGTCTGGTAGATGGTGTTGTAGAGCGCCAGCTCGTCCCGATCCAGGTTCAGCGTGGCGAACATCTGGTCCTTGGCGAACAGGTAGTCGCAACAGGTGTTCGGCGAGAAGAGGCCGGGCTGCTTGAGCTCGACCTGCTGCTGGTAGCGCGTCAGCAGGAAGTACAGCTGGGTCTGGAACGCGTGCCGGGCCCGGTCCTCGTAGAACTTGGACAGGAACGGGTTCTCGATCACGGGCTCGAAGCATGGTTGCGCGTCGAACCGTTCCGCCAGCAGGCGGGTCAGACTCGACTTGCCCACGCCGATGACGCCCTCGACTGCGATGTACCTCGGGATTGGCACGGGCGGGTTCTAGCACGGTGACGCCCGCGCGTGAGCGGGCGAGCGGCGGGCGGAAGGCTCCGAGGCCAGCCGGAGGGTGTCCGGGCACCGTCCGGCAGGTGTCCGGCGGCCGGACGGTTTCGGACAGTGCCCGGACAGTCGGCGGGAGCAAGAGCGGCTCTGAGCGCACCAGGAGGGGGATCCGGGACCTGGCACGGTGATCGCTTGAAGGCGGGGCATGCGGCCCGACGGACGGGCCAACGATGGAGAGAGACACGATGCGAACCTTCAACCGAGCCACCCTCATCGGCAACGTCGGCAACGACGTCGTCCTGCGCCGGACCCAGACGGGCAAGCCCGTCGTCAACCTCAGCCTGGCCACCAGCCTCCGCAAGAAGGACGGCCAGGAGGCCACCACCTGGCACCGGGTCGTGCTGTGGGACCGCCTGGCCGAGCTCTGCGAGCAGTACGTGACCAAGGGCGCTCCCCTCTACGTCGAAGGCACGATCACCTCCCGGGACTACATCGACGCCGACGGGAACAAGCGGACCCGCAACGAGGTCGTCGGCCGCGAGCTGATCTTCCTGGGGCGCGGCAACAGCGGGCACGAGGACCCGGAGGCCCCCGTCGTCGCGCGCAGCGGCAAGAAGGCCCGGGACGGCGAGGAGCTGGTCGAGGTGCGCGAAGAGATCCCCTTCTGAGGGGGCGCCGAAGGGGAGCTCGGTCCCAGCGCGGGCCGGGCTCCCGCGGCGCTTTCAGGAGGCATCGGGAAGCCGCAGGAGGCCGTACCGAACGAATGACGAACGATTGTTTTGAGGAGCCTCCTGGCGGTTGGCGGCCGGCCGTCCCCAGGCGCGCCAGCCCTGGCGCAGATCAAGAAAAGCCCCGTGATTCCGATCAATTTGCGGGCCACAATCTTCCCCATCAATGCGATCACGCAAGTAGTTCAGATCGGGCCTGGATCCGCGGTCTCGGATCCTCGTCGATCTAGTTCCCAGGAAGCGCTTCCGTCGGGATCTGGGCGGTGCTAGAAATCGGTTGAAGCAAGTCGCGCCACGCTTGGCAGGGTTTCCCAGCCAACCGCAGTTCGGTGAGCTTTCCACACCACTCAGGGGAGAGTGGGACCCGCGTCCACTCCGGAATCTTCATGCCGTTGCTGGAGCTGGTACCCGTTCAGTTGTCGTTGCCGCTGCCGGAGGCCATGGGTACGGCCTCGGTGGACGCAGTCCCCCTCCCCTGGGTGTCGGATGGAGCCATCCATCGCCTGCACCACCGCCTGGCCGACCAGCTGGGCGAGCCCATCGACCTGGTGGGCACGGACAACCGCCGCACCCTGCTCTCCTGGAAGCGCAGCCACTCAGGCTTCCTGAGCGTGCGGGTCCAAAAGCAGTTCGCGCTGGCGGAGTTCTCGGTGCACCGCGCGCTGGCCACCTACATCCGCAGCGGCGACCCGGACGCGCGACGCGCGGTGAACGCGTACGCCAACGCCTTCCAGCCGCTGTTGGGGGCTCGCGCGCCGCGGTATTCGCACCCCCTGGGCCAGCACCACGACCTGCGGGCGGTGCTTCGCCAACAGAATCGACAGCACTTTGACGGGGCCTTTCGCGGGCGCATCGGCTGGTCGCGGGGCACGCCCGGCCGGGTGCGGCGCACGGTTCGGCTGGGCAGCTGGAGCCAGGAGCACCGGCTGATCCGCGTGCACCCGGTGCTCGACGTCGCGGACGTTCCGGGCTTCGTGGTGGGCTTCATCGTGTTCCACGAGATGCTGCACGCGACCATGGACCCCTTCGACGGAGCGCGGACCCGGACGCACAGCGATGCCTTTCGCCAGCGGGAGGCGGCCCACCCCGACGCAGCACGCACCGAGGCGTGGATCGGCGACAACCTGGACGCGCTGTTGTCGTACTGAGCGGGGTGCTGAGGCGGCAAATGGGTCGGCCGCCTTCGTCGAATGCCGGCCGGGGCCGGTGAGGTGGGGCGCGGGTTGGTAAGCTGCGGGGGTTTCGGCAGGAGCCCCGATCCCAGATGGCGAAGTCCGAAGAGAACGGTTCCCTGCCTGAGCAGGTGGGGCCGTACCGGCTGGTCCGGCAACTTGGCAGCGGCTCCATGGCGACGGTCAGCCTGGCGGAGCAGGCTGGGCCGTCCGGATTCCGCAAATCCGTCGCGCTGAAGATCATCAAGCCCGAGTACGCCGGGGATGAGACCTTCATCAAGATGTTGATGCGTGAGGCCGCGATCGGCGGCCTGCTCCGGCACCCGAACATCGTCCAGACCCTCAGCTTCGAGCAGTACGACGGCGCCTACGTCCTGGTGCTGGAGTACGTGCGCGGTCGGACGGTGGAGGAGATGATCGCGAAGGCCGAGGGCGGGCTCGACCCGTCAAAGGCCCTGGACCTGGGCATCCAGGCCTGCCGGGCGCTCGCCTACGCACACTCGCTGTGCGACGACGAGGGCAACCCCCTGGTCATCGTGCACCGGGATCTGAAGCCCGCGAACCTGATGCTGTCGCGGCACGACGTCGTCAAGATCATGGACTTCGGCATCGCGCGGGCGACGGCGTCTTGGGCGGCGTTGACCGCGCAGGGGATCGTCCGGGGGACGCCGTCGTACATGAGCCCGGAGCAGGTGCTGGGCAAGCAGCTGGACGGCCGCTCCGACCTCTTCTCCATGGGCACGATCCTCTTCGAGATGCTCACGGGCGACGTGCTGTTCATGGCGCCTTCCATGCTCAAGGTCATGGAGCGGGTGGCGAGGGTGGAGGTGCGGGACGCCTTCGAGCGGGCCGACGCCGTGCTCCCCGGGGTGGGGGCGGTGCTCCAGCAGGTGCTCGCGCCGCACCCCGCCGACCGCTACGGCGACGCCGACGAGTTCGGCACGGCCCTCAAGCTCCTGCTCCTGGGCGGCGCGGACGGCGCGGGCCAAGTCGCTGGGGCGCGGACGGCGACGCGGCTGGCGGCCCTGGACGATCTGTCGGCGGTCACCGACCTCTCGGGCCTGTCCGGGGGCGAGCCCAACAACGACGCGATCCGCCTGCGCGAACAGCTTCGCAAGAGCCGGCCTACGCCGCCTCCGCCTCCGCCGCCGGCAGCGGCCGAGGGCGAGGATTCGGTGGAGGAGTTCATCTATCACGAGGAGGCGGAGGAGGAAGAGTTCTTCGTCTGGGAGGAAGTGGACGACGCGGCCGCGGCAAAGGCGCCGGCGGCCCCCGCAGACGAGCCCGAGAAGAAGTGGGCCGGGACCCTGGAGAAGGACTTCTTCGCGACGTCGCCGGAGCAGAGCGCCACGCCGGGGGGGCTGGGGCCGCGGCAGGGGGAGGACACGCTCTTCAATCAGCCCCAGGACGCTCCCTCAGCGGCGGTCGCGCGCGACGTGGCGGACCCCGCCCAGTCGCTCAGCGTGCCCACCACCCCCGAGGACGACCTGCCGGAGGAGGACTCGGAGCTGTGGGGCGGCGACGAGCCGGTGTCGGCCACGGCGGAGCTGCAGGCCTTGATGGACCAGCAGCGGGTGGCCGCGGGGCCCGATCAGTTGGCGGGCGGGGACGACGACTGGATGTCGGAGCCCAGCGTGGACGGCGAAGCCACGGACGACGCGCCGGCTCCCCGTCGGCCGATCAGCACCACGATGGGCCTTCCGTCCAGCGACGAGCTCGCGCGGGTCTCGGCCGAGGACGATGACGAGGACGAGGCTGGGCAGACCGCCCTGGAGGGCGAGCTGGAGCCGGCGGCGGAGGCCCTGGACGAGGCCACCGACGAGGAGGAGCTCTTCGACGACGAGCTCGAGCTGGAGGACTTTGACGAGGAGGACGACGACGGGCAGACCGCAGAGCTCGACATCGAGGCGGAACCCCACGAGCCCGCCGAGGACGAGGCCGCGCAGGCGGAGGCGGAGGCGCGGGCCGAACAGCAGCGCGCCGAGGAGGAACAGGCGGCCGCCGAGGCCGCGGAGCAGGAGCGCCAGGCGGAGGCGGAGGCCGAGCGGCTGGCCGCCGAAGAGGCCGAGCGGCAGGAAGAACTGTCCCGGCTCACCGCAGAGGAGGCCGCCGCGCGGGCGGAGCAGGAGCGTCTGGAGGCGGAAGAGGCCGAACGGCAGGCGGAGGCCGAGCGCGAGCGCCGGGAGGCGGAGGAGGCCGAGGAGCGCCGGATCGCCGAAGAGGAGGCCGAACGCGCCCGGCTCGAGGCGGAGGAGGCGCGCCGCCTGGCGGAGGAAGAGGAGCAGCGACAAGCGGAGCAGGAAGAGCAGCGGCGCGAGGCCGAGGCCGCGCTCGCTCGGGTGGTGAAGACCGCGAAGGGGCAGGCCGCGAAGGCGGAGCACGTGCTGGCGCTGACCGGCAAGGCGCTGGACGACCAGCGCGCCAGGTTGCCCGATCCGCTGCCCGACGAGGCGGTCGAGCTGCAGCGCTCCATGGAGCAGGCGTGGACCAACGCGCAGGGGTTCGGGGACCGCGTCAGGGCGGCGTTGGAAGCGACGGAAGCGGCCGGCGACGCCCCTGCAGCCGAGGGAGCGGCGGCGGCGCTGCCGGAGCTGCGCGAGGAGCTCGACGCGGCCGCTCGGCGCGCCCGGGAGCTGGCCCAGGATCTGCTGGACGTGGCCCGTGAAGCGGACGCCGCGGCCCGAGCGCAGGCCGCCCTGACCGCGCGGGTGGCCGAGGCCCTGGCCCTCGCGAAGGAGGCCGGGCGCGCCGCCGCGCGGGCCGCGGACGACTCCGAGCATGCGCAGCAAGCGGTCGTCGACGCCACCTGGGAGACCACCCTCACCGCCGCGAAGGACGCCCTCAGCGCCGCGAAGGACGCACGCGCCGCGGCGGAGCAGGCCGAGGGTGCCGCCCTGGCCGCCGGTGAGGCGGAGGACCTTGCCGCCGCCGCGCCCATGCTGGAGACCGCGCGGACCGCCGCGGGAGAGGCCGCGGAGGCCGCGGTCAGCGCGGCCGAGGCCGCCAAGGAGGCGATCCAGGCCGCGGACGAGGAAGCCGAGGAAGTTGCGCTGGCGAAGGCCGAAGCCCAGCGGCTCGAGCGTGAGGCACGGGAAGAGGCCGAGCGACTGGAGCGCGAAGCACGCGAGGAGGCCGAGCGGCTGGAGGCTGCGGCCAAGGCCGAGGCCGAGCGGCTGGAGGCTGCGGCCAGGGCCGAGGCCGAGCGGCTGGAGCGCGAGGCACGGGAAGAGGCCGAGCGGCTGGAGGCTGCAGCCAGGGCCGAGGCCGAGCGGGTCGAACGCGAGGCCCTTGCGTCCGCCCGCGCCTCCGCCCGCGTCTCCGTGCAGCAGGCGAATGCAGCGTCGGATCGGGCGTCGGAGGACCTGCTCGCGGGGGAAGCCGCCGCCGCGGACCTGGACGAGGCCGACGTGCAGGAGTCCCTGGCCGCCCTCCGCGCCAGGGCGCGGGCCGGGGCAGAGGCAGCGGTCGCCGCCCGACAGGCGCTCGAAGGGGCCGAAGAGGCAGCGACGTCCGAGAGCGCCGACGGGAGCGCCGCCGCGGCCGAGAGCGCCGCGCAGGCGGCCACCGCGCAGGCCGACGAGGCCGCGACAGGCCTCGTGGCCCTGCGGTCGCTGGCCGATGCAGC
>CALCXL010000492.1 GCA_937907595.1 uncultured Pseudomonadota bacterium | reverse complement strand
CTGAAGCGTGCTCTGCTCGCCCTGCACCGGGGCGACCTGATCTGCCCCATGACCATCGAGGAGCTCACGCGCAACGGCCTGCAGAACGTCGCCACCGACCTGTTGGCGCAGCTTCGCGGCCTGGAGGCCGACGCCGTTCGCGCGGTGCTGGTCGTCGCCCTGGCCGAGCGCCTGCCCGCCAACGCCGTGCGCCGCAGGCGGGCCGAGGCGGGGCTCAACGACGACTGATCGGGCCGACGTCCACGGCACCAGGCAGCGGATGGAGCGGGGACGCGGCGGCCTGGGCAGGTACGAATCGACCTGAGGAGGCGATCCCTGTGCGATCCTCCTTGCACCGATCGACCCGCACGCGGTACGACAGCGGACCTCCGGAGGACCGCCATGCCTCGCGCCCCGATGCTCCTGATCGCCCTGTGCCTCATCGGCTGCCCCCAGCCTGATCCCGTCGACGACGACGACGCCACCGACGACGACGACGCGGCCGGTGACGACGACGACGCGGCCGACGACGACGACTCGGTCGCGGACGACGACGACGACGACGACTCGGTGCCCTGCGGGGTGGTGCTGTCCGGCGACGTCATCGCGCTGGACCGCGAGAGCGGCGCCGTGCTCACCGACGGGGAGTACGCAGCGCGCGCCGGCGGCCTGATCCTCTACATCCTGCCGGATCCCGACGACCTGTCCGTCATCTTCACCAAGGACACCATGACCGGCCCCGGCGCCTGGAGCGCCGGGATCGAGGACTGCTCGGGCTCCGCGTCGGTGGTGGCCGTGGTGGACGAGGACCGCGACTTCGTCATCGGCCCCGCCGACATCGCCCGGGAGCACGCCTTCAACCCGGTCCTCCTCCCCGCCAACGGCAAGCTCACCGGCATCAACGTGTACGTCGACCTGCCCCGCGTCGAGGACGACAGCAGCGGCGACGACGACGACGACGCCTCGGGCCCCGGAGACGACGACGACGACCAGAGCGGCGACGACGACGACCAGAGCGGCCCCGGAGACGACGACGACGACGACGACCAGAGCAGCGACGACGACGACACGTCCAACCCCGCGGACGACGACGACTCGACGCCCTGGAACTGCCCCAGCCTGTTCACCGGCGACGTGGAGGTCACCGACCTGCCGAACGCGCCCGTCGTGGTCACCGCCAACTCCGCGGACCTCCTCGACGGTCCCTGGGCCGTGACCTACCTGGACCAGCCCGGTGAGTGGGCCCTGGACGTGCCTTGCGGGGCCGACTTGACCTCCTTCGTCGGCATCCTGGACGCGGACGAGAACCTCTTCTTCGAGCCCTCGGACCCGGTGGGCAGCAGCGAGAACAACCCCTGGACGATGGGCCTCCCCTCGACGACGGGCGTGCACATTGAGATCCCGGGCTCCGAGGACGTCTCGGCCCCTGCGCCGGAGCCTTACGGTGGCATCACCGGGCAGGTGGTCTTCGACGACTTCCTGACCGGCGACATCCTGGTCTTCGCGACCGCGGTGCACCCCGGCGGGCAGGTCTACTCCTCCGCCACGCTGGCCGCGCCGGGCCCCTTCTCCCTCATCGCCCCGCCCGAGGCCACCGACGTGCTGGTCTGGGCGGTGCTGGACGACGACGCCGACGGCTCCTTCGACGTCTTCGCCGACCCCTACGACTCGGTGGGCCCCGGGGACATGGCCGACGGCCTGACCGGACTCACGCTGGACCTGAGCGGCGGCCCGCCGGAGCCCGGCACCATCACCGGCCACGTCCTGTTCCCCGACGGCGCGAGCACCGGCGCCGACTGCCAGCGGGTGGGCCTGTTTGACGTGGAGCCCATCGCCCTGAACGCCGTGCCCTTCACCGCCGTCGCCCCGGGCAGCGGCCCGTCCTGGCCCTACCTCTACACGTTCGTGAACATCCCCCCCGGCCAGTACTGGGTGGGCGCGTACCTGGACATCGACTGCGACAGCGCGCAGGGCCCGGACGAGGACGACATCGACGGCCGCACCGCTTGGCCGGTGCAGCTGACCGACGGCGGGGCGCTGAGCGGCGTCGACGTGCTGCTCGAGCCCTGACCGACCGGCGGCGTCGGCAGATTGCTTGTGCTGGTTTCCCAGCATGTGCTAGTTTTCCAGCAGATGGACGTCCCCGATCCCCTCAGCCGCCGCGAGCGGCAGATCATGAACACGGTGCACCGCCTCGGTGAGGCGTCGGTGGCCGCCGTTCGTGACCAGCTCGCCGATCCCCCCAGCTACAGCTCGGTGCGCGCCGCGATGGGCACCCTGGTGCGCAAGGGCCACCTGCAGACCCGCACCGAGGGCCGGGCCTACCTGTACCGCCCCGTGGTGGAACCGGTGACGGCCCGTCGGTCGGCGCTGCGCCGGGTGGTGGAGAACTTCTTCGGGGGCTCGCCTGCCAACGCGGCCGTCGCGCTCATCGAGCTGTCGGCCGATCTGGATCCGACCACGCAGCAGCGCCTGCAGGCCCTGATCGACGAAGCACGGGAGGATGGACGATGAGCTGGACCCTGGAGGGCGTCGACGCGGCCGATCTGGCCGCCAGCCTGGGCGCCGTCGCCCTGGACTCCTCGGCCCGAGCCGGTCTGCTGCTGGGCGGGGCGGGCGTGGTCTGCGCCCTGGCCCGCCGCAGCCCGGCCCGGTGGCGGCACGCCGTGTGGGTGGCTGCCTTCGCGGGCGCCGCGGCCCTGCCGATCCTGGCCGTGCTGGACGCCGGCCCCGCGGCCCTCGCCCGGGTGGGCGGACCCGGGAGCCTGGCCCTGGGCGCGCTCTGGCTCTGCGGGGTGCTCGTGCTGGGCCTTCGCCAACAGCTGCGCGGCCGACGCCTGCACGCGCGCCTCCGGGGGAGCCTGCCCGGCCCGCCGATCCCCGGTGCCCGCGTGCGGATCGGCGGCGACCTGGCCAGCCCCGTCACCTTCGGCTGGCGCTCGACGGTCCTGCTGCCGACCGGCTTCGCCCTCTGGCCGCCCGCTCACCGGCGCCAGGTGCTGCTGCACGAAGGCGCCCACGTCGCCCGACGCGACTGGGTCGTCCAGCGGCTGGTCGCGGCGCTGTGCCACGTCTTCTGGTTCCACCCCGTGCTGTGGGTGGCCCGCCGCTTCCTGATCCTGGAAGCCGAGCGCGCCGCGGACGAGGCGGTGCTCCGCGCCGGCGTGCGCCCCTCGGACTACGCCCAACTCCTCCTGGCCCGCGCCAGCGATCGCTCCCCCTTCCCTGCCCTGGCGGCCCGCCGCTGGTTGGAGATCCGCGTGCGCAGCCTGCTCTCTCCCCCCGGTCGCCCCGGCGCGACCCCCGTGCTCGGCCTGCTGGCCGTGCTCGCCCTCCCCCCCCTCCTGTCGGGCGTCACGGTGTCCCCCGCCCCGCCGGCCCCGCACTGCGACGTCAACGCCTTCGCCGGGGAGGATCTGCAGGAAGCGGACCCGGGCCCCTGGCTGGCCGCGGCGGAGGTCGTCCCCGCCATCCCCGCGAGCGACGGCGACACGGCCCAGGCCTCCCGGGTCCACGACGCCCTGAACCGCCAGATCGCGGCGATGACCCCCGCGGAGTCTGCGTTCCTTCGGGGCGCGGCCCAGACCCTGGTCCGCAACTGCCCCTACAACCGCGCCGGCGCTGGCCTGCCCGCGCTCATCGCCGGGGTGATGCGCCCACACTTCCATCTGGCCGACCGCGAGGAGATCAACCGGACCAGCCCGGCCACCCGCGAGCGCCTCCGGGCGCTGCAGGGCGCGCTGGAGTCCCACCTCCGGCTCATCGACGCCCTGGGCCTGGACCCGCTGCCCTCCCCGCTGAACGGCGACTACCTGGCCGGCCGGGACGTGTGGGAGACCGCACCCCAGCCCATCGCCCCCGCCAGCCGCACCACGCTCCTGGCCTCTGCGGCGCGGCGCACCGAGGAGGTCCGCGACCTGGTGGACGCCTACGACCCGGAGACGGAGGCGGTCATCAACCAGGCCAACACCGTGCTGCAGCTCCACACCGACAAGCACTGGCCCATGAAGGATGAGCTGCTGGCCTACCGCACCACGCTGACGGAGATCAGCGCCATGGCCGGGGTCTTCGCCAACGAGGGCAACGTGGAGCTGCGGGACGAGCTCAAGTGGCTGCAGGAGGACTGCGACGCCCTGATCGGCATCCTGGACGTGTGGTTCCGTCTGATGTGCTGAGCGGCGGCCCGCCCACCCCCGGTGCACGGCCCCTGACCGTCACTCCACCTCGGCGGAGCCCGGCTCGGCGTCGTCGGTCTCGAAGCGTCGAGGCACGTCCTCCGGCAGCTCGGACACGTTGACCCCGAGCAGACTGGGGGTCTGCAGGACGGCCAGCTCGGCGGCCGACTCCAGCGTGGGCAGGGAGAGCTGGCGCAGGGCCGGGAGGTCCTCCAGCAGCAGGACGTCGCCCACGCCGCGCAGGTCCGCGAGGCGCAGCAAGGTCATCGCCGGGGCGTCGCGCAGGGTGAACCCCTCCACCACCACGGCCAGGGCGGGCAGGTCGAGGTTGGTCAGCGACGGCAGGCCCTCCAGGCTCAGGGAGCCGCCCACCTCCACCAGGGCGGGCATCGACAGGGACTGCAGGGCGGCCTGATCACGCAGGCTGAGGTCCCCGGTGATCGTGGCCAGCTGGGGCGCGGTGATCGTCTCCAGCGCGCCCCCGGTGATCTCCAGGGAGCCCACCGACTCCAGGGCCGGCAGGAGCAGCGCCGTCTGCGAGGGGTCGAGCTCCAATCGAAGGGTGCCGGGCACGCGGGCCAGGCAGGGGCCCAGCTCCGCCAGGCTCTCCGGGGTGAGCACCAGGTCGTCGGTGGGGGTGCAGGGGGTTTCAGCGGCTGCAGCCGGCGGCGGGGCGGAAGGCGCCGTGGACGCAGCAGCGGTGGCTCCCGTCGAAGCATCGCCGGCAGGCTCGGCCGACGGGCTGGACCCATCGTCGGCCACTCCTTCGTCCACCGCATCAGCGCGCGGAGATCGGGCCACCTGCAGCCCGATCAACCCCCCGGTCAACGCCAGCAAGGCCAGCGGAGCCAGCGCTCGGCGCGGCATGGTCCCCGTCCCCCTCCGCCCGCTCAGGGGCTGCAGACGCCCACGGTCGGGTAGATGCCGCTCAACTGCAGGCTGGAGGGCGAGCAGGTGCAGGGCGAGGCCTGCGAGCTGAGCGAGTAGCTGCCCACGGCCAGCCACTGCACCGTGGTGGTGTAGGGCATGCAGGAGTTGCAGCTGGAGTCCAGGGAGGTGGAGCTGCCCGTGATGACCTCGGCGTAGCCCGCCACCGTCACCGTGGTGGGGTTGGTGGTGACCGCGCACCAGCAGTGCGGGTCGCGGCCCGAGGGGTTGCTGGTCCCGTGGCTGAACACGGCCATCTGGCAGCAGGGCAGGTCCGACCCGCTGCAGTCCTGGTCGATGCCGTCACCGCAGGTCTCCGGGGCGCCCGTGTAGATCGCCGGGTTGTTGTCCTCGCAGTCGGTGACGTCGTCGTCGCCGTCGTTGTCGTCGTCGGCGTCGATGCAGTCCGGCTCGCTGTCCCCGTCGAAGTTCGTGTCCTCGTCCACCAGGGAGCCGTCGCAGTCGCTGTCGATGGTGTCGCAGGACTCCGGGGCGCCGGTGTAGATGGCCGCGTCCGCGTCGTTGCAGTCCGTGGGGTCGTCGTCCCCGTCGTTGTCGTCGTCGGCGTCGATGCAGTCGGGCTCGCTGTCCCCGTCGAAGTTGGCGTCCTCGTCCACCAGCGAGCCGTCGCAGTCGCTGTCGATGCCGTCGCAGGCCTCCGGCGCGCCCGTGTAGATGGCCGCGTTGGCGTCGTCGCAGTCCGTGGGGTCGTTGTCCCCGTCGTTGTCGTCGTCGGCGTCGATGCAGTCGGGCTCGCTGTCCCCGTCG